>JARKOR010000226.1 GCA_029975625.1 Nanosynbacter sp.
GTACGCCTAGCGGTTGCAAGCCCCGAAGATATCCTGAAATGGAGCTACGGTGAGGTCTTGAAGCCTGAAACTATTAACTATCGTACGCAAAAGCCTGAGCGCGATGGCTTGTTCTGCGAGAAAATCTTTGGCCCGGTCAAGGATATTAATCCGCACGACTCAAAGCTCAAAGGTGTTCGTTCGCGTGAAGCAGCGGTTGATAAAAATGGCGAGCTTGTCACGAAATCAATCGTACGCCGCGAACGCATGGGGCATATTACTCTTGCGGCTCCAGTGGCACACATTTGGTTTATGCGTGGTACGCCAAGCGCTATGAGTCTGTTGCTCGGCATGACCGTGCGAAACCTTGAACGCGTCGCATACTTTGCGATGTACGCTATCTTGAAGGTTAACGAGGAATCTCGCGATCAGTTCTTGGCCGACCTAGAGGCAGAAACCGAAGCGGCTCGTATGGCGATTAAAATGCGCTATGAGCAGGCAGCTGAGGCCGATGGCGCTGATGTGAAGGCTCTTGCAAAAGAACAAACTCGCGAAATTGAAGAACTTGAGGAGAAATACCAGGCTCGCAAGGCGCAGCTTGAAAGTCTCGTCAAGGGCGCTCTTATTTCGGAGACAGATTATCGTAATCTGCCAGAGGAGTATGAAGAGCTGATCGAGGTTGGCATGGGCGCATCTGCGCTCAAGACGCTTCTTGACGAAATCGACCTGCCGAAGCTGATTGAAGAACTCGCCGAGGAAGTCGAGGGAGCTAAGGGCCAGCGAGAAAAGAAACTGCATAAGCGGCTAAAGGTGCTTGAGGGTATGCAAGCTGCGGGCATCAAGCCAAGCAGCCTCTGTGTGACGGTCTTGCCGGTTATTCCTCCGGATCTTCGTCCAATGGTGGCTCTGTCAGGTGGCCGCTTTGCGACGTCGGACCTGAACGATCTGTATCGTCGTATTATTAACCGAAACAATCGCCTAAAGAAATTGGTTGAACTCAATGCTCCAGAGGTGATTCGCCGCAATGAAATGCGTATGCTACAAGAGGCGGTCGATGCGTTAATCGATAATGCAGCCGCTCGTGGTGGTCGCGCAGTTAGCTCGACGGGCGGACGACGCCGTCTAAAGTCTATCTCCGACATGCTCAAAGGTAAGCAAGGCCGCTTCCGACAAAACCTGCTCGGTAAGCGCGTTGACTACTCTGGTCGTTCGGTGATTGTGGTTGGTCCGAAGCTGAAGATTAGCCAGTGCGGCCTGCCAAAGCAAATGGCGCTTGAGCTCTTTAAGCCATTCGTCATTAGTTGGCTGATTCGTAACGAATACGCTCACAACATCCGCTCGGCAACTCGTCTCATTGAGGCGGGCGATGCAGCCGTATGGGATGCGCTTGACTCAGTTATTGAAGGTAAATATGTCCTCCTCAACCGCGCGCCGTCACTTCACCGCTTGAGTATTCAGGCATTCCAGCCAGTGCTCGTCGAGGGCAAGGCAATCCAGTTGCACCCATTGGTGGCAAATGGATTCAACGCCGACTACGATGGCGACCAGATGGCGGTTCACTTGCCACTATCTGCAGAGGCTCAGGAAGAAGCTCGCACGTTAATGACCGCGGACAGGAATCTTCTTAAGCCGGCTGACGGCTCTCCGGTGCTTCAGATTTCTCAGGACGTCGTGCTCGGTAATTACTATCTTACATACGACAAGCCGGCAGCTCAGAGTGATAAGGTTCGATCGTATAGTTCAGTATATGAGGCAGAAATGGCATATGATAATGGGATTATCCATCTTCAGACGCCAATCAGGGTATTTGCCAAGGGTAAAATTCGAGAGACAACGCTAGGCCGCGTGTTCTTTAACGAAATTCTGCCGGAAGACTTCCCATATGATAATAATATTCAGACTAAAAAGCAGCTCAAAAAGGTTCTTGCGCAGATCTTCGATCGTTACGGCGCCGAAGAAACAGCAAGGATTGCCGATCGCATGAAGGGCCAAGCCTTTAGATTTGCGACGACTGCCGCTGTTTCAACTGGTAAGGATGATTATCTACACTTTGATGAAATTGCTGAGTTCGTGGCAGAAGGCGACGCGAAAACAACGTTGATTTCCGAGCAATTTGACGAAGGTCTTATCACTGAGGACGAGCGTTACAGCCTGACGGTTGCAAACTGGCGTTCAGTTGACAAGAAGGTGTCCGATTTCCTGAAGTCGCAGCTCGCGCACATGGATACAAGCATCTCTGTTATGGTGAACTCGGGTGCCCGCGGTGATATCTCGAACGTCAAGCTCGCAAGCGCGATGATTGGTATCACGGTGGATGCAACCAACCATGAAATCGAGCTGCCTATTCGCTCAAGCTATAAGCATGGTCTTTCCAGTCTTGAGGCATTCGTGGCAACACGTGGTGCGCGCAAAGGTCTGATTGACACCGCGCTAAAGACCGCCGACTCAGGATATCTCACCCGACGTCTAGTGGACGTGGCGCAAGATGTCTTTACGGTTGAGGATGAACCCGGTGACGATGAAGGGTTTGCTATCTACCGCAGCGAAACCGAACAGACAATGATTGCGTTCGCAAGCCGTCTCTTTGGCCGCTATACTGCCGAAGAAGTTCCGGGCTATGTTGGTAAAGACGAGCTCATCACCAAAGATATCGCCGAAGCGATTGAGGCGGACGAGTCAATCAAGAGCGTGAAGATTCAGTCTGTGCTCTCGACCAGTAGCCTAAAGGGTATTCCACGCAAGAGTTACGGTGTCGATATGGCAACTGGCCTACTCGTGGACAATGCTCAGCCAGTTGGTGTTATCGCCGCGCAGTCAGTAGGTGAACCTGGTACGCAGCTAACGCTCAATACCTTCCACAGTTCTGGCGTCGGTGGAGCGGACATCACGCAAGGTCTTCCTCGCGTGGAGGAGTTGTTTGAAGCTCGTACGCCAAAGGGACAGGCGTTTATCTCGGAAATCGCCGGAACGGTCGATGTCTGGGAAGATGGCAAGAAGTACATCATTCAGGTTACGCCGCAGGCTGGTCGCGTTGAGCGATTACCGCTTGAGGGCCGTACGGTGTCTGTCAAGTCAGGTTCTGACGTCAGGGCAGGGGATGTGCTTGCAAGCGGCGAGAAGGGTCAGAAGCCACTAGTTGCGCCATACGATGGCGTTGTCGAGCTGGCGGAAGATACTATCGTTGTTGCCGGTGTTGCTGGTGCTCCAGCGCGATATGAGGTTCCCGGCACGGTACAGTTGGTTGTTTCAGCCGGCGATATCGTGGAGCCAGGTGATCGCCTAACGACTGGTTCGCTGAATCTCCACGACCTGATGAAGAACAAGGGCATTGAGGCAACGCAGCGCTACATCATCAATGATGTTCTGCGCATCTATGCTTCGCAGGGTCAGGACGTGGCAGATAAGCACCTTGAGATCATCGTCAGGCAGATGTTCAGTCGGGTGCAGATTGAAGATCCAGGCGATAGTGAGTTTGTCATGGGCGATATCGTATCTCGCGCTACCGTTATTGACACGAACAAACAGCTTGCTGCTGAGGGCAAAGAACTGGCAGGATATACGCAGTTGCTTCTTGGTATCACTAAGGTGTCTATCTGGAGTGATAGCTGGCTGTCCGCCGCATCCTTCCAGGATACGACCCGCGTGCTCATCAACGCCGCAGTGTCTAGTCGCGCCGACCACTTGCATGGCTTGAAGGAAAACGTGATCATTGGCCGCAAGATTCCTGTTGGTACGGGCGCACCGAAGGCAGATGATGCCGAGGATGCCATGCCGCACGAGACAGAATTCGAAGAAGTCGCCTAGGGTTCTTCCTTTCTAACAAATACACCAGATATAGCGTACCCACGCTACATCTGGTGTATTTTGTATTGTTTTTCTCTTGACACTAACCTAATAGCACGCTATCGGCATACAGCTATACAACGGGGGGATAACGACGGAAAAACTCGCCGTAGAGTGTTCGTCCCTGGTCCAGTCCATTCATAGCGTGTAGTTTTGGCCTTGAGACGCTGGACAAGCTTATGTGTCTGTGCTATACTGCAAGAGAGTTTCCATCTGTTTGCGGTGCGAAAACGTGTACAAGGCGCGCGCGAAACAGATTATCGGTCTTACGGATTGCTGCCGGACGGCCAAAATATACTAAGTTTGTCAGGGAGAATTTTTACATGCCTACAATTAACCAGCTTGTGCGAAAACCTCGCCAAACTGCAAAGAAGAAGTCGAAGTCGCCAGCACTTGGACGGATTCACAATGCACTAAAGACTCGATATTACGAGCAGGATGCACCATTGAAGCGTGGAGTATGTGTTCGTGTTACTACTAAAACGCCAAAAAAGCCTAACTCGGCGCTCCGAAAGGTTGCTCGTGTGAAATTGAACAACGGGTACGAAGTGTGGGCATACATTGGTGGCGAAGGTCATAATCTACAGGAGCACGCAGTTGTTCTGATTCGTGGTGGTCGTGTGCCGGACCTTCCGGGTGTGCGCTATCACGTTGTTCGTGGCGCGCTCGACCTTCAAGGTGTTCAGAAACGTCAGCAAGGCCGTTCAAAGTACGGTACAAAGAAGGGGGATAAATAATCATGCCTCGTAAAGTAACCAAGAAATTGCAGCGCGACATTAATCCGGATCGTAAGTACGATAGTGTTTTGGTCCAGCGCTTAATCAACAAGTCAATGCTTGACGGCAAAAAGCTAGCAGCGGAACGTTCCGTATATGCTGCGCTTGAAACAGCAGCGAAGAAGCTAGACTCAGAAGA
>JARKOR010000230.1 GCA_029975625.1 Nanosynbacter sp.
CGTCAGTAATCATCAGCACGATATCTGACTGAGAGGGCGTGCTACCACTGACCGTCGACTCGGCGAGGGCCGCTTCCCAGTTTGTCCATCCTACTTCACGTTCAGCCAGGGACGAATTTGCCGCCTCTAACCTGTCCGTTGAAAATGGTATAGATGCTACAGTATTCTTAATAGACGTGACGCCGCTTGCGTCTTTCAGACTCGTGAAACCAACGCCAGGATAATCCGAAAGCTTAATTGGCGCTGCCTCTTTATCGGCATCATTGCCATTATCGCCGATGATGATATTCTTGCCTTGGTATCCAGTAGCTTTTGTTCCAAAGCTCCAGACGGCAACTTTCGTATCTGTACCTTGCAGTGATGTCGCAACATCACCAACGGCATCTCGAATATATTTCGGGTTATTCTCACTGTCGTTCCGAATGGAATTTGAGCGATCGATAAGTATACCCACCTTTAAGTTACATATATTTGCTTGATTGATTTCGTTGTTTGCTGAGCCGTTTGGTAGCGTACTCTTTGTCGCGTAGGAAAGTGGTGCTGTAACAACACTTGCAACAAGCGCAATTCCTACAGCTGATTTCGTTAATATTGACATTGTCCTCATAATAAACTCCTGTTTATAATCTCATTGTAGCATACATTTCTTTAAATGTCAATAATATTGCGCTAAAATATTGAAAGTTTGCCTAAATAGGGTGTAGCTACCTCAAGAAACATCACGCGGACTAATGAACGAGACTGGGGGTGTGATTATGAGTGCGCCGGGCCGGGGACGGAGATGCGACAGAAAGTTTTACCACTGTCGCCATGATTACCGTCTGTGTAGCCAGTTGTGGAGAGCGAGGAGAACGAGCTATTTACTACGCCAGACATCCCGCAGTTTTTGTTCTGCCCTTCCAACCAATATGCAACTATTAAAGGCTGAGACACGCCATCGATAAAGGCAGCGGGGTAATATTGATAAACTATACCCCTTCGGTTACCACTGCCAGGAACAATCCGCGGTGGAATACCCACTTTTGCCAGATTGTTATTGAGGGAGGCATCGGATGTCAAATCTCCATAGGAACCTGCGCATTGATCCGTTATGCAGTAGTAGAGTTCTCCTGTCCACGTTCTCGGATACACCCCATATTGCGCAATATACGCCTCGATGAGTTTGATTGAGCTGTTTGCAGCGTTTATGATAGCGGTGTTCTTAGCTCTTTGTTGAATGCTCGTGTAGGCTGCAATACTAATTGCAGCGAGGATTGCTATAACGACAATGACGATGAGTAATTCTACAATAGTGAAACCACGGGGGTTAGTATGCCGCTTGGAATTCATCTTGTTCATGCTTTTAAGTGTACCCCCCGAGGTTGGTGTCAAGGGAAATGATACTAAGTCGCAAAATACGCTAGATGTAGCGTGGGGACACCAGATGTGGGGTGGGTACGCTAGATATAGCGTAGAAACGCTAGCCTTTGTTATAAATGACTTCAAAAATTAAAGGACGATCCCGACCGGAGTGAACGATGTTAAAATCGCCATCAGGATGAGCGCGGTATACCAGATTTTGCGATTGAATTGGTATTTTTCAATTTTGAGAACTAGAAGGAGCGCGATGATGAGTCCTACGGGAATAGCGTGAATGACCAGCGGACCGATGCCAAGCGGATTATCGAAACGAAGCCACAACGTGCTGAGCAATATAAAGAGGACAAGTTTTCCGAAGAAGATGCCATCTTTTTCATATGTGCGCTCCTTGCCTTTGCGATTGAAGAATTCCGAGGACCTCGATCGGTTACGAGCATACGTGCGTTCTCTTTGTGTTTTGCTGGTCATAATTTACCTTTAGTATAGCAGTTTTGATAATTTGTGCCAATATGCTTGTGCTCCCACGCAATTGGATATATAATGATGCCATACGATACCATTTAATCATCGGGAGTGTATTAACCTCATGGCGACGAACCAAGGAAAAGCAAAGAAAACAACAAAGTCTACAAGCACTAGCAAAAGCGCTTCAGCGACCAGCAAGACAAGCGCGCAGAAGAAAGCGCCAGCCGCCAAGAAAGTGTCTGCCAAGAAACAACCGAAGATGCAGTCATTCAAACTTGCTAAAGAGCCTGAGCCGTTCATGTATTTTAAGATTACCGATCAGACAATTTACTGGCTCATCATCGCCGTTATGTCGATTACCTTTGTGCTATGGATTCTAAAAGTACAAACAGATATCGATGCACTCTACACGCAAATCGAATACATGCAACAACAAGATGACCTTTCGCAACCTCTCGTTCCAGCAGACACAGATAGCGCGGAATAGCAGACAACAAAAAATCCCCTCGGCACATTTTGTATACGAGGGGATTTCTATTGCAAGTAGCCTCTACATGCGGATTTCTGCGTCAACACCAGCCGGAAGGCTCAAGTTTTGCAGGCTATCAATCGTCTTTGGCGTTGCGTTTGTAATGTCAATCAAACGCTTATGTACGCGCATTTCATATGTCTCGCCGCCCATCTTATAGACATGCGGGCTCTTGACGACCGTATAGGTGCTTCGACGAGTTGGTAGCGGGATTGGACCCGCAACATCGGCGCCCGTGCGTAGTGCCGTGTCGATAATTTGTTTTGCTGACTGATCGATCACTTTATGATCGTACGCCTTCAGTCTGATGCGGATCTTGATACCTTGGTTTTCGGCCACGATAGACTCCTTATGTACAATCCCGTAACCTCATGCTCGAATCAGCGTTATTCTGTCTGGCCGAGTTCTCGGAAAAATTAATTAATGACTAGTGAATTGTAGCACGATTTTGCTCGTACGGCAAGACCTGTCCTCTATGAAAATGCTAAGACACTACTGCTGCTCTTGATTCGTCACATGTTCAATCGCTTCGCGAACAACGCTCGCGGAGTGATGCAGTGCTTCGCGTTGGCGATCAGTTAGTGGGTAGCCAGAGAGGATTTTCACACCTTCTTGACTGACGGTCGATGGCAAGCCCAGAACCACATCATCAAGTCCGTATTCACCTTCAACCAATGAGCAGACGGGGTAAATCGTGCTTGTTGATTGTCTCAGAGCCGAGACAACTTTGGAGATAATGAAGCCAATCGCAAAATACGTTGACTTCTTTGTGTCGATTACGCGATATGCCCTATCTCGAATTGCCTGTTCCACATCTTGCACGATTTCATCTCTAAAGCCAGGGTATTCGCGTAGTGGTATCTCGCCGACCTGCGCCGTTTCAATTGTTGAAAACGACGAATCGCCGTGCTCTCCCAAAATATACGCATCGACGTCGCGGCTACTCACCCCTAGGCTATCCGCCAGATACGACTTTAGGCGCGAAGTGTCAAGCGTTGTACCCGTGCCGAATACTCGATTTTTCGGAAGACCTGACTCCTTGAGCGCAACATACGTAAGCACATCAATCGGGTTTGATACGACGACGATGTATGGGATTGCGCCATGAGCCATGATGTTTCGAATAATATCGCGCATAATCCCAACGTTCGCATCGACAAGCTCAAGTCTCGTCTGACCAGGTTGCTGCGGTAATCCTGCGGTAATAACGACGATATCATCGGTCGCAAGGTCACTATAGTCGCCCGGGCGACCTAAAACATTACGATCAATTCCCATCGCGTCGTTGATATCCGCCGCTTGGCCCCAGGCCATATCTGGATTTCGGTCAATCAGCACAATTTCTTCAACAACACTCCGAAGTGCCATCGCATACGCCGCCGACGCACCTACCATGCCACCAGCTCCAACAATTACTACTTTCTGTTTGCTCATCTGTTTTTTCCTTTTTGTCTTAATACTAATATGTACTCATTAAACATTATAGCACAAGCACCATCTTTTTGTCAAGTATTTTCGCGCTCATGCTCACATATTCTCACGCATAAAAATACCCCTGACAAACAGGGGTATTTTATTGGGCTGTAATAAGAGATTATTTTACAATCTTTGTCACAACACCAGCACCGACGGTACGG
>JARKOR010000236.1 GCA_029975625.1 Nanosynbacter sp.
AATCCAGGGTCTCCAAGAGGACAGGGTATGATGCAGAGAACATAAGAGGAAACGAGATAGACGACTTCCTGCCCAATGGAGTGGCTGCCCAGGAGGACCGAGAGTAGTAGCACATTGGCGTAGATGGCCGATGACGTGTAAATTTTTTTAAAAAGGGAAGCGATGAAACCGAAGTATAACCTGGCTAGTCAGGAATTGATAGGTCTTCTAATGCCAGTTCGTTAAGGTTGAATGATCCATTCAGCGCCTTCAAATCAATGCTGGTGGATAAATCATGATGTTGTATAACTGCATAACGTCTCTAACCCTCTTCTATCTTTGCATTTCTCTGTTTAAAAAAAATCTGTAATCCATTTAGGCCACTTCTCTCAGCCAGATGTGCTAGAACCTGCCCATAGACACTTCCGGCCGGCACTAGGAGGGCACGGGAAGGCGGCGGGAATATCGGCCATGCCTTGACTCGGCCAGGATGAATTTGAAGGATAATAACATATTTAATGCATTAGTTCCATAAATGCATATCAAATCAGGGGGCTTATAAAAATGAAAAAATATAATTATATATTAATTTTAATATTTATACTTATATTTTCAGGACTTGTGGCAGGAGATACAACTCGCTCATGCACAGCTCAATATTTTGTTTCAATAAAACCCAGTGATGGCACAGAAGGTATTACATATCCTTCATTTACAGGTCAAGGAACAACGACCATCTTTGCTCCAAATACTGCAAGAAAAAAAGCGAGAGCAAATTTAAATGAATGTGCGTGTTCTTGGAGAGATCAAGATGAAGAAGAGAGATACTGCTCCGAGATAAATCAAATCTACAACTATCCTTTCCCTGAAGGATTGCTCACGCAGATTACAAATGACCTTTGTGGACGTTACCCCGGACATCGCAACTTTATAATTGACTTGAATGCCGTTTTCCAAGGAGATAAAGGATGTCTGGGATTTTACCCTCCTGACCCAAGGTTTCCAGGCTTAAATAATATGTGGAACGCACGTTTGGCTACCAACTATGAAATAACATGTCCTATTTAGCAGGACTATTTAAAATTTGGACTGCACCCCAGATAGTAGACAGTTAGTTGAGCAACGTATTTAGGGCAAACTCCATTTCGAACTGCTCTGGAGACTTATAACCAAGGGCTGAACGCCACCTCGTCCAGATGTACTCCCTCAAACCTTGGTTTCAAGGTAGCGTCGGAAGTGTGACGATATGTCTTACTGGTTCAGCTTCCTATTTTTATGGTCCAATCAAGTTTAAGCTTCAACTCTATCTCCTGGAGAATTGGTCGCAAACCTGTATCCTAAATGGGATTGGGCAACAAAAACGAGTAGCGCCGAGGGTGGGATATTCGCTCATATTTACAGGTAATCTTTATATACCTTCAGTGCCATTTCACTATCTGGTGAGCACGTGGTAAAACCGGATAGATCGCGATATATTTGGCTCTATTGTAAGTCCAAAGCTCAAAAGGACGAGTGGCAGGCACTGGCAGGAAAGGTGAACACTCCTCTATCGGCCTGGTGTGCTTCGATTATCGAGGAGCGGATAGCCGAGGATGAGGACCACCGCCCACGGCATAAGATAGTAAAGGAGCTGGAATCCCTGAAGGCAGATAACAAGGCTTTGCGCGACGATCTCAGGCAAAAAGAGGTAGTTTTGCAGAGGTATGAGGCCGAACTGCGGCGCTATCGTGCTGAACCATTCCAGACAGAGGCATTCAAGGGAGTGCGCACATTCTCAAAGGAGCTTGTTGATATCCTGAAGGCCCGGTCTCATGTGGGAAGCTATGAGATCCTGGAGCTATTGGGGATCAGGCCCGATGAGCCCCAGGCGATCAAGGCCATCTCGAAACAACTGGAAGAGCTGGAGAAGTTCGACCTGGTCAAAGCAGATGGCAAGGGTTGGCAATGGATCGCATGATAGATGCCTTCCTGCAGGATATGGAGCTGTCGGGCAAATCAAAGACAACTGCATTGCACTATGGCTATTGCCTGAAGAACTATGCTACCTACCTGAGCGGCAGAGATCCATTGCACGCGGATAAGGAAACCCTGCGGGGATTTATCGCCTACCTGAAGTCCCAGGAGAAGACCACCAAGACGATTGAGAATTACTTTTCGGTGATCTCCAGCTTTTACGAGTACCTGGTGTTCGAGGGGAAGGCGGCGGCGAATCCCGTTATCGCAGTCAGAAAGCGATACCTCCGGCGCTACAAAGATAATGATGATGGGCAGGCCCGGAAGCTCATCAGTGTGGAAGATATGGCTAACCTGATCAATTCCACCCTCAACGTGAGAGACAAGGCGGTAATAACGCTCCTGGCAAAGACCGGCATCAGGAGAAATGAGCTTGTCACGCTGGATGTCTCTGATGTGGACTTGATCGAGAATGCGATCAGATTGAAGCCCACGGCGAAGCGGACCAACCGGACGGTATTCTTTGATGATGAGTGCGCTTATCTCCTCCGGCGGTGGTTGAAGGTCCGGGAAGGTAGCGCCAACCCTGCCCTGTTCCTGAATATGGAAGGGGAGAGGCTTAACAGGAGTGGAGTCTACAACCTGGTGGTTGAGGCCGCGAGGCGTGCAGGCCTGCACAACCCCGAGTCTAAGAGGCTGGAGGACCACTTCTCACCCCACGCGTGCAGACATTGGTACTGCACCCATCTCTTCCGGGCGGGGATGAGGAGAGAATATATCAAGGAGCTGAGGGGCGATAGCAGGAAAGAGGCTTTTGATCTGTATAACCACATCGACCTCAAGGAGCTGAAAGAGGCTTATCTGGCGTGCATTCCGCAATTGGGGGTTTGAACTTTTATTCAGTCGTTTCCATTTTTTTGTGTTTCGTACCTAAAGTCCCATGAGAAGTATATAATCACAAAATGTATATTTGTATTTTGCTTTGCCAAATTTAATATTGTCTTAATGACACAAGAGGTAAATATTAGGTATAACAACTACTTGACGCACCAAGAGGAAGGTTCACGTTCATGATTCTTGAGATTAATACCGCGGATCAGGCAAAATCGTTGGCCGAAACCTGGATGAAGAACCATGGGTACGCTCCCACTGAGATTTCGCCCTGCCCAACGGACCTTAGTTTCATGCTTCAAGGCATGGCTATAAATGGAATGCCATTCTTGGTCATTCAGCCAAAGGATCTAGAAAGTGCAATCGTTGTAATAGCTAATGTACGGGTTACTGAATCGAGTTTTGCCTCACTCAATTCTATGACGAAAGAAGCACGCGATGAATTCCTTTGGAACTTGAAGAAGGATCTTATGTTTGCTCCACCAACCTTTTCTTTTGATCCATCGTACGAGACAACCGGTATCCCAAAAGGCATTCAGTTCTCCAAAGAAGTTTATTATGATGAGCTTACAGAAGGCAGACTAGCCGAGGCAGTTGATTTTGCGGTCCGGTCCGCGCTTTGGGTGGTCTGGACATTTAGAAGAGAATTCGGCGCTCCGGCAGAGGTGAAGTTCGTTGAGTGAGACGCAAGCGGTACAAGTGTGTGCGCTTAGTAGTATACGAACCGATGCAAAAATTCCTGGACTCCCTCAATGGCCATGCTTTCCAGGACCGGAATTGGACTTAGAGGATACAGAAGATAGCAATACGGCTAATTGGAATGATGAATTATTTTCATCCGCAGTCGGTGTAGTAGAGTCGACACCGGAACAAACGCTTCTCTGGGGAACAACGTTTGCAGAATTCATAGAGACAGCATGGCCAAAAAGTAGAAAACCTATGACAGCATGTATGTATCGGGGAGCTATTGCAGACATGGGAATAGATATCATTATCGAAGTCTATAATGTGGTTAAGAGCGAGTTCTGCATTGGCTTTAGAGACGGTAATAGAATTTTTGAGGAAATAAGAGATACAATCTCTCAAGGGAACCATGCGGTAGTATCATTTAAAAACATCAGGAGCCTTAGCGCAGCTTTCTTGGAGTCGGCGATAGGACAATTGTACAAAAGCGAGATTCCCGAAGCAAAATTAGAGAAATGCATAACATGGGAAGATGTCTCACCGACGAGGAAACTCCTTATTGAAAGAGCAATAGCCGAAGCGAAGAAATCTAAAGTCGCGTCTTGAATACAATATGATTCAACATATAAAAGAACATGAATTTCAAGGAGAAGATCACCTCTTACTAGATGCCAACGTATGGCTGTATACTTATGGGCCAGCCGATTTCAGATCGGGAGATAAAGATCATATATACAACGATGCCATGACTGAAATGATAAAAAACAAATGTAAATTATATATGATACTCCCAATTATCTCAGAATATATATACAGGTATCTAGATAAACAACTACGGCTAAAAGGAATCTCTAAAGACGATTTGAAAGCTTTTAGAAAAACGGATGCCTATAAAGATATTACACGTTTAATAGAAGCGGATGTGAAAGAGATTTTAGAGCTTGTGAAATGTTGCGGCCCGGAGTTCGAAAATAGCAGGGCAAGTGCGCTTCTTGATGGATTCCTTCGATGTACCTTAGATTTTAATGATGTTATTATTGAAGATTTCTGTATGTCAAATCCAAAAGTAACCTTAGTGACAAACGACGGAGACTTTAAACACAGTACTATTCCGATAATTACTGCCAATGAGAGTATGTTTTAACTATTTTTATAATTTATCGCATCGTTCTTTTCTTGCTATCCCTCCAGATATAATTTCATGATAAAAATGTCATAGAACTAAGGCAGAAAAGAGAGGAAGGGGGGTTGGCAGCGATACCACTGGGGATCTAATCCTCATCTTTTCTTATGCCCACACATTCATCCGTTTTTGTAAACTGTTGATAGGATTCATCCGGCGTGGTGTCGCGCACATAATCGCCTACGGTAGATATCGTCCTAGCGCTAAAATTCTTCCCTCGTTTACGCAAGGCAGGCAAAATAACATCTTTGAATTCTTTGTGAGAATATTCTCTGTGAGGGTGGGATGATTCTTCTCTTATTTCCTCTAATTTTCTCTGGTGTCCGGTCAACTTGTGCAAGAAAGCTACCTCCTCATCAGTGGGCTCATAACTAGTTTTGATGATGGAACACGCATCCGCTACCCCCGGCAAGTAGCTCTTCATATCGATGTTAAAATATCTAATTATCCTTCTTCCCACGAAATTCCATTCTTCACCATCCGGTGGAGCTTCGTGAACATCGCATTCGCTGCCCTTGCTATCTTTGATTATGGGAGATGGATAGGCAGGGTCTAATCTCTTAACGAGTTTTTCTGTAATATCCATTGCATGCATGGCCGGCCGCATGAGATTTATCTTGTTTTGATATGAGAGAGGAACCTCATCCAATAGGCAAGATATCGTTTCAAGCTCATTGAGTTTCTTCGTGAGGATTTTTGACATTCTGAAATAAAAATCACATTTTTCTTTAGAGCTTAGTTCCTTTCCATTGCTCGGATTGGTCAAATCCCGGTTAATCTTTTCGAACATTTCCCGCTGATGTTTTGTTAATTTGGAGATGTTGTCCGGATTATGAATAGGTTTCTTCGGTATCTCTTTCTCCAGCTTCTTTTTTCTACGTAAGATGTAAGGACAAACTTTGATTACCTCATATGTTTCTGGATCATCTCGCAAGCGCTTTAGGTGTCTTTCATTTGTTATTTCCCAATAAGTATCCTGTTTCTTGTTCCTTATCAAATCCATGATATACAGTAGAATTTTGTATATATACATGTTTCGTTCTTTTTTGTATAGTAAGAGTTCATTGCCCCATTGAATAGTGTAGTAATCATGTCGTATACCATTAGAAAATGTCGGCGTCGGCTCTGCGACAGTCTAGCCCTTCGGGTTTCGATGGCACAGAGAGCCTTCCTGGAACAGACGGCAATTGAAAATGACATATCACTTGGTGAAGCCGCACGGGCATGCATAGATCTGGCAATGAGCAAGGCCGGAGCAGAAGGATGCTAAAGAAAAGCGATTGCCCTGGTGTGACCAGCACCAGAGCGGGCGGCTCTCCAACAGCGAACCAGGGAGTTTACCATGCCAATATATTCTGTAAACCCTTATAAATCTATCCTTGAGGCTCCGCGTCGCCTTGCCGATTGTGAAGAGGCCCGCGATCTACTCTTACGGGTATTCGTCAGAGACGACTTCTGCATAGCCATTTTCCGCTTTGGAGCTGTCGCACTGCCCGAGGAGATGGAACCGAAGCTTCGCGAATTGGTAGGGAAAGAGGTCTGCTGCCTGCGATTGGACGGGAAATATTATATCCGCGAGGTGGGGCCTTGATTGTGGCTCATAATCCATCCGGCCCAGGAGCCGGAGAGCCTCCAAGAAAGGCGACAGGTGGAGAGCATCGACGTGCTCCGCGATCAGATGAGGCCCACGGTCTCGCGTGGCTGCCCTGGAGATCAAACGGATGCGATCACGGCATCAAGGGTCACCGAATCGCTGTGGACGGCTCCATCATCGAAGTTCCAGACATCAAAACAAGACCCCACAGGAAGCCCAAAGCGGTCTCCGCCCGGCAATGGGGGCGGGTCTGAATGGCAGAAGTTCCCGATGTCTTCAATCAGGATAGAGTGGCTTTTGTCCTTCTTCCCGAGGGGATCAAGTTTCCGCCCATTGAAAAGGGCTGGCAGGAGAAAGGCCATAGCTTCCATGAAGCGACCACACACAAGGGGAATGTTGGCATCCTGGCAGGCAATGGATTCATTGGCTTGGATCAAGACGATCCGTCGGCCTTCAAAGGGCTGGAGCTTCCCACGAGCACCGAATGGCAAACCAGACCGGGCCGGTTTGGGATGTGGTTCAGGGTATCTGATGATGTGGCTGATGCCCTGGCAGGCATAGGAAAAAAGCCCGATCAGGCCCAACTGAAGCTATTCAAGGCCGGGAAACCTTGCGGAGAGGTCAAACTACAGAGAACATACCAGGTGATCCCCCCGAGCTGGAAGACCTTAGAAGATGGATCCAAAGCAGATTATAAGCTCCTACATAATGTACCACCGGCTGAGATCCGGTTGGTGGACCTCCTGGAAGGCTTGCAGGCCATTGGTATAGCCTTCTCTTCGAAGCTCGACAGCAACGCTAAGAAGCTGGAAGAAATGGGCAAGGAGGACCACCAGAGACGCGCGGAGAGCGATGAGGCCCGGAGCCGGAGATATGCCTTAGCAGCCCTGAAAGGCGAAGTGAAGGCGATGGAGAGCAGCAATGAGGGCAACAGAAATGAACAGCTCAATAAATCGGTCTTCGCCCTGGGGCAATTTGTGGGGGCCGGAGTGCTCTCCGAGGCGGAAGTTGTCAGAGCCCTATCCAAAGCGGCCATGTATGCTGGCCTGGAGATGGAAGAGATCAGGGCGACCATAAAATCAGGTCTTGAAGCTGGAGCGAAGCATCCCCGGGATATACCGGAGCCGGAGAAGCGGAGACAGGAAGCGACGGGCGGCGAACCCGAAGGCCTGACAGTTATCGATGCTATTAAGGCGCTTGATGGTGTTTGCGATCATGCTACAACGAAAGACGGCGCTGGATTCTCCAAATTCGACAGAGAAGAACATGGAAGACTTATCGATAAAGCGATATCAGAAGGCTATTTACCCCCAAAAGAAGAGAAGACTGCATATAGATTTATAAAGAAATATAAAAAGCAGTTAAAAACACTTGGAATTGAATTTAATGACATAGGCCATATCACCAGGGACGGCGAAGCTGTGGACGATGGTCTTGCAAAGATTAATGATCGCATTCCAGTTTGGATAGCAGATCACCATTTCAAGACCGTTGCTGACACGGAACGTCTATATCGCTATGATCACGGCGTTTACCTAGACGACGGCGAAATAATCCTCAAGACCTTGATTGAAAATGAATTCAGTGATATAACATCAAATCGACTAGTGCAAGATGTAATAGGCAAAGTCAAAAGAAGGACATATATCGATAGGGACGCATTCAACAGCAAGAATATTCTAAACGTAAAGAATGGTCTGCTGGATTTAGAGACCCTAGAGCTTGGACCCCACACTCCTGATTATCTGTCTACTGCTCAAATCGATGTGGTATATGATCCGACTGCCAAAGCTCCGAATACTCGAAAATTTTGGAGAGAGATCGCGAAGGCGGAAGATATCCCGCTTATCGAGGAGATTACCGGCTGGATGCTATGGCCTGATTACAACGTGCATAAAGCGGTTATGTTCCTCGGGCCCGGCAGGAACGGGAAGGGCACCCTCTTAAGGCAGCTAACCGCCTTCCTCGGGAAGAAGAGTATTAGCAATGTCACTCTTCAAGACTTGGTAGCGGATAGGTTCGCTAAGGCGGATCTATACGGGAAGCTGGCAAACATTGGCGGCGACCTGCCGTCTAAAGACCTGTCGGATACGGCGGCATTCAGGAACCTGACAGGCGGCGATGATAACCGGGCGCAAGAGAAGTATAGAGCATCATTTAACTTCAGGAACAAAGCTAAGATGCTGTTTTCGGCCAACGTCTTACCCAGGAGTCCGGACGACACATATGCGTTCTATTCCCGCTGGATTATAATGGAGTTCTTGAATATATTCGACCTGCAAAAGGGGACAGCAGACCCAAATTTAGACACAAAGCTCCAGACGCCTGAAGAGCTGAGTGGTCTTCTAAACATAGCACTGACAGGCCTGAAGAGGCTCAAGGCGAACGGATGGAGATTCAGCTATGATAAGACTGTTGAAGACGTCGAAATCATGTATAAGCGGAATTCTAACCCCGTTTTAGCCTTCCTGATGGATGAGTGTGACGCGGAACCTTCCAGCTACATCGAGAAGACTGTCTTCAACAACAGGTTTAACGATTATGCTAAGGCGCATAACATCAGGCCATTGAGTACAACCGGGTTTGGTAAGCTGTTGAAGGATCAGACAGAGATTCCCGTGTCGGATTATCGCCCACACTTTGACAACAGGACGGCGGCTCCTAGATGTTGGCTAGGAGTCAAATTTAAGGAAGTAGTATATAAACAAGACAAGGAGACCGATAGCAGTGAGCCTGAGTCCATACCGTCCATAGTTCCGCCTACCCCTAGTTTACGGGAAAATGAAAGTGAAAGTAAAGAGATAGAAGAAAAAAAGAGGGGAGATAGGGATAAGCCAAACCGTGGACGGTGTGGACGCAACGACACCACCAACGAACAGGCCGCGGTCAAAGTCCGATTCAGGACTGATTACCGGACCGACTTGAACAGCACAATGCACGACTTAAAGGAAGGCGCTGAGATCGAGGTTGTCCGGTGGAGGGCCGAAGCCTGGCAGAAGAGGGGCATTGTGGACATTGTGGAGGCCTCGGGATGACCGAACCTGAGGCCGTCGCCGGTCTGCGAAAGATCCGGGCATATCTTCTTGAATCCATTTCGCTGGCAGCGGACGAGATCGCGGCGATTGATAGCGAAATAGAGGAACTACTTCGAGGAAAAGACCAGGAGCAGGAGCAGCATGAACGAAGGATTAGATAGCGATTTTTTCAAAAAGCAATACCCGAGGTTGCAACCGATGAGCCATGAGGAGTACAGGAACGCGCCGAAGCGAACCACCACCGCGTGGGACGATGTGGAGGACTGGAGGGCATTGCAGGCCATGAGCCCGGAAGAAGCAAGGCGCTACTGTGGAGATGGACGACGATGAGGAAAGGCAAATCGAGAATGAGGGCTAGAGGCGATATCCTGAGGGCCAATGCCGCCAACGCCCGGCGGAGAGCCCGGAAGCAAGCGGCCTATGACAGGCAGCAATACGACAAGCCAGTAAGGGAGGATGCACTATGAAGAAGTATTGTCCTATATGCGACGGCGGCAACCGGACGTTGCTTGAAGAGATCCTTAGGCTGGAAGGCCCGGAGGTGTTAGCCCAATGCTACTCTATCCCGATCGAAGCGATCCGAGCCCATATGAGGGAGAGCTGAGCGATGGGTAGGAAGTCCAAGATTGAAGCTCATCCTCAGAGCGAGGAAATCATTAGGCGGCTGGCTTCTGGAGAGGATTATTCGAAAATAGTCGAAGATTATCCAGACATCAGATATCAGGATCTAGATTATTATGCGCAAAATAAATTACCTGCAATATTATCTAAATCGAATGATCTTAAAGCCCTAGCTGATGAAATAGAGAGCGCGGATGTGCATAAGGGAGACACCTATCTCCAGCTCGTTATCGGCCTGCAGAAGAAAGCCCTGGATGCCCTGGAGCAGCAGAATGCCAAAGAAGACCCCAAATCATGGGCCATGGTCTCCAGGGAGGCGCGGGGATATGTGGAGCTGATGGGTAAGGCCCTGGATAGGATCAGGGAAGCACCACAACAACAGATCAATATCTTGGTGATGCCTGAATGGGTAGAGCTTCGGACCCTGATCATAACGGCCCTGGAGCCCTATCCCGACGCAAGGCAGGCGGTGGTCAATGTCATCCACAAGTGACGACCTGGCGCACTCCCTGGATCCAGTCTTGTGGTCGAAGGAGGTCCTAGGCTTCCATCCTGATCCATGGCAGGCCTCCCTTTTGAGGAGCAGATCAAGGAAAATCATCCTCAACTGCTCCAGGCAAAGCGGTAAATCAACGGTCTGTGCCGCTTTGGGCCTGCATGAAAGCATCTATCGCCGTCCTTCCTTTGGCTTGGTGATCGCTCCGACGCAAGACCAGTCCTCAGAGCTGATGCTGAAGTTCGACGAATTCAGAGGAGCGGTGGAGCTCCCTAGCGACTACCTGAGCACAGACACCAAGTTGGCAGTCCGGTTTGCCAATGGCAATAGGTTCATAGCCAGGCCTGGCAGCGAGAAATCGGCCCGGTCCTTCTCTGCCGTGACTCTGCTCCTGGAAGATGAGGCCGCCAGGGTTGCGGATGCTCTTTATAATTCCGTTCGGCCAATGCTGGCAGTCTCCAATGGCCGGCATGTCCTCATGAGCACTCCCTTTGGAAAGCAGAATCACTTTTTCAAAATATGGGATCAGGAGCGGGATTTGTGGCAGTGGTTCGAAATCCCGGCGGAAATGTGCCCACGCATAACGAAAGAGTTCTTAGAAGAGGAGCAGAGGACGAACCCATGGTTTGAGCAGGAATATCATTGTGTGTTCATGGACAGTGAGGGATCAATATTCAGCTCTGATCTCTTCCGGAGCCTGGCAAATCCTGCAGTGAGCGTTCTAAAATTATGAGGTGGTTAATATTCGAAAAGAAGAAAGATACCTATTAGGCGTGGACCTGGCAAAGAGCTTGGATTTTACGAGCTTCGCCGTTGTCCATATGGAGTTTGATCTTAAGCTCAACGATTTTGTCTATCACCTGGTGGGCTTGGATCGGATACGGGGAGTGGACTATCCCAAAATCACCGACTTGATACTTGAGACTGCTAAAAGGCTGAGGGGTAAGGTCTTTGATGGTGCATGGGATGGCCCTCACGTATGCATGGACGCCTCGGGATTAGGTGCGCCTATTCGTGACTATTTAAAGCAGTCTGGATGGTTCGGCGGTGGGATGCATGGCAGGAGCATCTTTCCCGTGGTCTTTACGGGCGGGGAAGCTGCTCGTTATGACACTGTGACACGCAATTACAATATCAGCAAGTCCATTATAATCAGCAATTTTCTTAGCCTGATGCAACATCGCCGATTCGACTATGCGCCTGGTCTGGAAGCTTTGCCTCTTCTAGATCAGGAGATAGCCAATTTCAAGTATCACTTAACACCGTCCGGGCATACAGGGTTTGATGCTGAGCAGGGAGCCCATGATGATCTGATTTGCGCAACTTGTATCCCGCTCATAATCGGTGAGTGGCGATACAGTCTCAAGCAACGGGCGAAAGTTGGCCCTAAACCGTCTTGGATGTGATAAAATGTCTGAAAATTTGAGAGAGACAATCGAGAAGAATGAGGCCATATTGGCCGATCCAAATGCAACGATGGAAGAAAGACGTTTCGCGAGAATGGATCTTGCCGTGTCAAGGCGGCTGATCGCGAAAGGCGTAGAACTCCTTGAGGATGGACCAGGGGCTTGACCCCCTGCTACATCATTAAGCCGGTAGTGGACTCCTCCCTCCGGCGTGATGTACGTACATCAAGAGGTAAAAACATGACAGAAGAAGTCAAACCAAGATACACACGAGAGCAAATTGCTCAGATGGCAACGGAAACCGTAACCGTGCCGAAGTACAGCCACGAGGAACTTGTCAGAATGATGAACGAGGCAGAGGGAGCACCCGCGCAAATCGTCACTCCTGAGGAGAATCCGAAGGTTTGGACACAAGCCGAAATCAGGGAGCTGAGACTTTCCGGCAAGATGACAGATGCGGCCATGGCCGAAATCAAGGTAGCAACTGCTGAGGGGAGAGTGGTCTAGAATGCCAGGACTGTATGATGAGATGGGGATTGCGGACCAGGTTAACGCCGCAAACGCAACGCTGAAGCACCTTCGCCAGCAGACGATGGGCTTTACCCATGTCGATGGCTCGGGCACTGTGACGGTAGACACCACCAATCCCGAGTACATAGCACTCCAGAGCAAGATAGCAGCGTTGGAGGGCAAACTCGTGACTGTGGACGCCCTGAAGACCCAGGTAAGCGCCCTTATTGGCGGGCATAGCGTGCCTTCTCTGAGGGCTCTTAGAGAGCTGGCTGCGCACCATCAGAACACCATCGATAGCGCACCCGTCCGTGCCTTCGATCTCTTCAGGATGAAGCGTGAGCTGGCGATCGAGCAGGGGAATGCCGCCGTGAGGCTAGCTATGCCGTCTGAGGTCGCCGCACTGCTGGATGGGTACGCGGACGAAGAGACGGCGCTCAAGGCCGCTCAGACCGCTTCTCAGGCCGCGATTGTGGCCATCAGCGCGGACCTGACCACAATTGATGGGCTGACGAACGAGGCTCAGGCAGCTCTGAGGGACTGATGGCCGAAAAAGAGATCTCCAGCTGGCAAGCCTCCTGGAGGCCTCACACATGCAGAGGGCAGATTGCCCTCACTTTTTCTGATGCATCCACAGCAGACATGAGCGATCTTATCCAGGCGGACTTTGAGCCAATGGTTGACCTTCTCAAGACCACCGGGCAGCATTTTTGCGATGTGGCCACAGAGAGGATACGCTTGGTTCCTACTTAATATTTTTCGATGTTTAGAGGAGGATAAAATATGGTGTACGTTCAATTGACTACAAGATGCAATATGCATTGTGCTCATTGCTGTTATGACTGTGGCCCGGACGGCTATGATATGGATGAGGATACTTTTCGCAAAACTATTGAATTTATAAAAGACTTGAGTTTAACATCAGGCCGAAGACATAATATAACAATAGCAGGTGGAGAGCCTACGATTCATCCACAATTCGAATATTTTATGAAAACGCTTTTCAGGGAGAAACCCATAATAGGCGCGGATGTTGATTTCCGTTACAAAAGATTAGGCCGTGTGCAGATTTTTACTAACGGCAAGTTGCGGAGAGAAGCAGAGTTTGTGAAGATGTTGGCACGCAAACAGCTTGCTGTGGTTAATCTATCATTGGATGAATATCATGAACCGATAGACGAAGATTTTGTAGATCAATGGAAACAGCTCGCTGCGACCAATGACTACTTCGGGATATCCGATAATAGTAAAACCCTTGCTCCTTTTGGCAGAGCACTTAAAAACCATTTATGGAATACTCCGTGGGCTTGCCTTTATGATGCTCTATTCATAACACCCGCCGGTGAAATATTTAGTTGTGGATGCCAAACAGAATCCTTTGGGACGGTATTCGATCCATGCGTGCCCCCGTCGCGTTTCGTACCGGATAAGATTGATCGGATGGCGAAGACCCTTGATTTTCGTAAAAAAGTTGATGCTCTTATCCGGTCGATGCCAAAAGTAACTGATTTTTATAACGAATCGTTATTTTAACATTTAAGGGCATGAAAATTTCTCGGGCTCACAAACACCCATCCACGCCGGAGATCTTGCCAGAAATGCAAATGTAGCTAAGGCGCTGTGGGATGGAAGGCAAAGAGGCGATGGCCTGGGGCAGGAGATTTTACTTGATGGGTATTTGATGGGTACTTGATGAATTGCATAACATATTTTCGTCTTGGTGATATACGGCCGGGTTTGTGTATCACGGAGGAGACCAGGAGAGCCCCATCTCCGGGAACATGCTCTTTGACTTTACACCCGCCGCCTTAGCAATCTTTTTTGCCACTTCTTGAGTGGTTTTCCCCGTTCCTGCGGTTGGCGCAGAGACGGGAGATATATTGCCTTGATTTAACTTCGATATCTGCGTCTCACTTGCTTCCCGCTTCATGGCTTCTATGTCCATGATCCGCATCTCCTCCACTAATCGCCTGTGACACTGGATACCGAATTTCTCCAAGAAGTCGAAGGCGGCGGCGCTGGTGATAGATAGAGGAGAGCAGGAGAGTCCCCGTGCTCTTTGACCCCGTCTGGGTATTTTGACCAGATGGAGCACAAGGCTTAAATGCCGCCGGTTTCCATAGGAAAATATTTATGGAAAGACTTTCCAATAATGTCGCATGGAAGGAGAAACCAAGCGCCCACGAGGACGGCCACGAAAATATCCACAAGATTTAATATTTGATATTAAGCGAAATTCTGAGCTTTTGACAGATAGAGGAGCACAGAACAGTCTTAATTATAGCAGCGCTTTGGTTGAAATCTGCGATCATTGCACTGTCGAAACCCAAAGATATTTTCTAGGGGGTATCACCGGAGAAGAAATACACGCCGGAGTCCTACCGAAGCGCAAGATAAAGCGATACGTGAT
This sequence comes from Nanosynbacter sp., assembly GCA_029975625.1. Lineage (GTDB taxonomy): Bacteria > Patescibacteriota > Saccharimonadia > Saccharimonadales > Saccharimonadaceae > Nanosynbacter. The sequence continues at coordinate 14,763 of JARKOR010000236.1, forward strand.
GCAAGAGCTTGGGCGGCATCCAGCGGAAGATATTGTAGAAATCGCTGAAGCAATAGCGGGTGATAGAAAATTTGATGTCTGGACACAGAAAGAAATAGTTGATCTTCTCAAAGATATAAGAATTGGGCGCAACCAAAAATAGGAGAAATTCTCCTTCTCCTATCTGGCAAAATCGAGACCAAGATGATTCTTTTCTATTCATTTATATACATCAATTAAAATCTATCTCTATCTCAGACTAATCAATATCAATCAACCCGAGGAAATCACCTCAGATTTTGCTCTTCTCCGATTAGTTATCTAGCTGATAGCGATAATAGGAATAGGAGAATTTCTCCTATTTTGGAAGCATCACAAGGGTCCGCTTTCGCTTGTCTCCTGTTGCCCTGGCTATGCCATATCTGCCAGGGGATGAGGCCATGAGTGTCTTGATCGCATCATTGAGCAGATCCTTGTCAATCCCCAAATGGCCTCTTAAGGTCTCAAAAGTGGCTTTGTGGTCTGGTCTTGCTGCCAGATACCTCTCGATCTTCTCAGCCCTGGATAGCTCCGTCTTGCCAGGGCTCCTTTTTGCCTTCTCCTTCAGCGCATGTATGAGCCGGAGCTGGATGAGCTGGTTATCTGAGAGCGTGGCTTGTGTGGCGGCCATAGCAGCATTTTCTTCCTTCAGTTGGACTATTATGCTCTCCAGGTGAGAAATGCGATCCTCGATCGGCTCCGCTAAGAGCTGCATGGATGGGCCTCAAAAAGAGGGAGCGGCCCATATCCGGGCTTGTCTCCACATCCTCAGTCTCCCCTCACATAATGTTCGCCGTCGAGCCGAAGCACGAAGAGGTGGCCACTAGGCAGCTTCAGGCCGGCCGGTAGGAGGATCACTTGATCCCCTATGAGCGCAGACACGGTGTCTTCGTCTACGGGCACGACTGCCCCCAGGTCGCCATACACCTCCTCACCGTTGTTGAGATGCCTAGAGTTCATTGCAACCCTTCCAGGATTTTTGATAAAGCAATCAATCTGGCCTCGACCTCTATGGGAAGAATAATCGTCTCCTCGGCTTCTTCGAACGCATTGATTATACCTGTGACGATGGCATCAAGGCCGATTGCCTCAATCGCGGTGGAGGCATCAAGCGGATATTCATCGAATATCTCCCAGCCTTGCCCAGGACTCACCCGGAAGTCGCCGTACCGATGCGTCCGGACCAGCTGGCCGTTCTCATAGAGGATCAGATCGCTCTCACTGTAAAAATATGCTCCCCCATCAAGCGGCGCTTCAATTCTATCATGTGCGATGATAATCCGGCATCTACAAGAGTGCACTTGGCCTTTGCTCAGAAGGGGGATAAGAGGTGTTACCCTCCTGATGATTGCCTCTAAGACGGCTGTCTCCTTCTCCAGTGTTTCCTTCTTTAAATCTGTCATCCTGGCGGCCAATGATTCGAGGCCATCAAGAACCACATTCACATTGGTGGGTGTGGACGGCAACAACAACGAGGAGGCCATTCAGACCACCTCCTCCCAGTAATCCAGATTCCCATCAAAGTCTGGCTCTGGCTGCTGGTATTCACGCAGAAGCTCCAACACTATTGGTATCTCTTCACGGTAGACGTGCACACTGATATCATTGGAGTCGCGGTTAGTGATTTGGCCAAACCCCCCCAGGATAGTCTTTGTTTTCTGGCGGATGGTAACGGACGCGATCAGTTCAGCACCGTTGCCTTCCTCTTCTAGGGAAAGGCATGGTCGCTTTCCAAATTCTTGTGTCGCGTCGTCCACAAAGGCCTTGAACACTTCAATCCACTGGGCGGAGGTCAACGTTTTCCTGCAGGCCATTCAAATCGCCTCCACGGGGCCGTGTGCGCCCTCCGGCCACCCTGGCAGGCAGTCCCTAATGCTGCTGCTCTCTGGCGGCCTTGCTAACCTCTTCACGGTGTTGTGGTGGGCCTCAAGGATCGCTTCTCCTTCGGCCTCAAGCTCCGCCCTGCTCTTCTGGGGCTGGGGGAAGTACTTCCTGGAGTGCTTGCACGGCTGACCAGGATGATATGTGGCCGCCGGGCAGGAGCAGCCATCAGGAGTCACAACGTAGTATGCATCCTTCTTGTTGCTGAGGACCAACACCAAGCGCCCATCATCGAGGCTGACCTCG
>JARKOR010000244.1 GCA_029975625.1 Nanosynbacter sp.
TCTGGCAGCGTGACAAAATTGTCGGCAACAGAAGCGACGGCTCCTCTGATTCCAGGAGAAATATCGTGTCGTGCGACGGCTCCTCCAGCGCCTTTAGTAAAGCATTCTGTGCCACCTCAGTCATATGCTCCGCCAGTCGAACAATGATTATCCGGCGGCGCAAGGCATGGGTTCGGATGCTGGAGATAAGGGCGCGAATTTGCTCGACACTAATATGTTTCTTGTCCTTTTCGGGAACGATGGTTATAACCTCGCTTGGCTGAGCATGGGCTAAACTGTCAACAGTTGCTTCTCTATCCAGTCCGTCTTCGCCGGCAACAATAAGAGCCTGCGGCAAGTTTTCTCGGTATTGGTGAAATACTATTTCGTCTTGACGTGCTAATAGTGGCGCGCTCATAGTGTGATTCCGTCAAATTCCTCTAAAAACGAGCCAGGGAGCTTGGCGATGAAGGTTTTCTCTTCGCCTGATGGCAGTGGTATGGTGAGCTTATAGGCATGAATCATGAGTCTCTGTCCTGGGGCGCCGTATACCCTGTCCCCAACGATAGGCGTGCCAATATGCGCCATATGCACCCGCAATTGATGGGTGCGGCCGGTGTGAGGCATCAGCTCGACAAGGCTATGGGCGTCATTCGTGGCGAGCACCTTATATATTGTCTGCGCCGACTTTCCTTTTGGGTCTACGCGAAACGTGCTTGGTTTTGCAGGATTTCTACCGATGGGCAAATCAATCTTTGCTTCAGTAATCTTTGGAACTCCCTCAATAACGGCAATATAGGTCTTTTCCGCATGACGATTGGCGAATTGTTTCTGTAAAAAAACGGCCGCTTCTTGGTTGCGCGCTGCAATGAGCACGCCCGAAGTGTCGCGATCGAGCCGGTGGACAATACCAGGCCTATCACCCTCGCTACCGAACGTCATTTTATGTCTCAGTGCGTCAGCGATGGTTTCTTCTTGGGAAATACCACCTTTGGCGTGAGTTAGCATGCCTATAGGTTTGTCAATGACCACGACATCCGCATCCTCATAAATTATGGGAAGATCGGTGTGTTCCTGGGAAGTTTCGGGTATGGTCACAACGATATCGTCTGTATCGCTGATATCCGCCTTGGTTGAGGTAACGATGGTACCGTCGACCTGTATATATCCCGCCGCGATGTATTTTTGCCACAAACTTCGGGAGATAGATGAGTCAAACGTAGTCGCAAGATATACATCTAGCCGCTGCTTGGTGGTCGGGATTTCTAGGAGAACAACGTATTTCCCCTGAAAAGGCATCGTATAATTCGTCTCGTCAAGCGGATTTTTTAGCAGCGTTGCGGTAGGCGGTTTCTGCGCCCATAACTCATCGACATTCTCTTCGTCGACATTCGAACCGAACAGGAGAGCGAACTTTCGCTTCTCGAAGACGAACGATGTCTGAATATACGACTCATAATCAACTGTTTCGCGCATCCTGATTGCGCGGACAGGCGTGTTGTCATTGGCGATATGATACGTTCTGAGAATACGTAAAATGGAACGAGTGGGAATTTTCATTATGAGCGAGGCCTAAGTCCGACGGCTACTTGAGCTCGATGCAGTGTCGCGTTGGCAACCCTGGTCATCGCGGCCTCGTGGCGGGCCATGGTCTCAAGAAGTTCTTTGTCGGAAATGTGTTGATATGCGGCGTTAAAGGTATCAAGGAACGAAGCAACTGTTTCAGCAACAGCCGTTTTTAATGCGCCGTATTGCGTCTGACCTTCCCATTTGGCATTAACCTCTTCCTGGGGGGTGCCAGAGAGGAGCGACAGAAGCTGTAATAGATTTGTAACGCCCGGTTGTGTGTCCCAATTAAAATGAACTTCGCCGACGCTATCGGTAGTTGCGGACATAATTTTCTTACGCGCTTGGTCGGCAGTGTCGCTCAGATTTATCTTTGACTTTTGATCATCCGAACTCTT
>JARKOR010000250.1 GCA_029975625.1 Nanosynbacter sp.
TATTCAATCCGTCCTAACTCGCATGCATAGCACGGCCAGTCAGAATATTGATGAATTAATCCGCCTGGTTTCCTCGCACTTGTTCTCGCCCGAATTTGAGGACCGTTACCCTGATTATCCGAAGTTCTCTAGATTGAGCCAACCCGTGACCGAAACCTCTCGAGCCAACAGCGCCATGGAAGCCATTCGCCGCCTTTGTGGACGTACCTCAACTTTAGGCGCCGGCGTTTTGGAAGGGTTGGGCATTCTGGATGCGCAAGGAAATATCCGCCCATACGATTCCTCCTATGCTAAATATTTCGTAAAGCTGCTTAATGATAAACCTGACGGTCAGGTGATCAATCGCGGTGAAGTCATTGAGTTGGTGGCAGGTGGAATCCAACCGGTGGAAAAAGATATGAAATTTAACCTGGAACCAGAGTGGGTTTCGGTCATTTTATTAGCTTTGGTGTATAACGGCGATATTGTTCTCAGCCTGGACGGCCGTGAGGAATTGGATGCCGGCTCATTGGAACGCGCCTTAACCCGCTCAATGACCGATATCATCAACTTCCGTTTCTACAAACGCCCACGTACATTACCCATCAACCTGTGGAGTATGATTTTCGAAGGATTAGGTTTACAGCCCGGCCTGGTACGGGATGAAAATACACGTGAAAGTGCAGTAATTGAATTACAGCGGCTGGTAAATGCTGAATTAGAAATGGTCGTACAACTACAAAACCGGTTGGAACAGGGTGCCAAACTATGGAATACACCGATCTTCACCGATCGATTAACCTTTGTCGTGGAACAAGGGACTGTGGTAGGCAGCGATGCTCCAGATTTTTCTCTATCCAGCATGGATCTTTTACCCGGCTTGCGCGGATATAAACAATTTTTAGAGGAATTGAATAAATACACCACTGTCGGAAAATTGCGAAATTTGCGCTACACCCCTGGGCAAATTCAGGAAAATTTGGAGTACCGGATCACTGTGCAGCGTGCCCGCCAGCTTTTAGATGCAGTCAATCAAATCCAACCTTACACCACGTACCTGGCTGAAGCCCAGGCCAACTTGCCAGAAGAACACGAATGGACCCAACATGCCCGCCAGGTCCAGAAGAATACACTGGACTCGATCCGGCGGTTTGGAAAGGGCAGCGCAGCTTTTGATCAACAGGCTGTTCTGCGCGAGTTGACGAAGCTAAAACAGGACTATATCAAGATTTACAGTGACCTGCACCGCAAATCTGTGCTCACGGCCAGCGGGGACGATTTACGCCAGCGCCTTTATCGGGATGTGCGATTTGAATCCTTGCGCGCGCTATCCGCCATCGAGTTGCTGACGCGCAGCGGTGATTTTGAATTCTGGAAGCAGCAGCTTACCGGGTTGGTTTCGTGCCGCGAGTTTCATGAAGGCGTGTTAAATGATTCACCCACCTGTCCCTACTGTCATTTGCGGCCAGCGCAGCTACGAACAACAGCGAATTCAGATGCCCTGGTGCACCTGCTGGATGACAAGTTGAGCGACCTGCTTAGAAACTGGCGCAAAGCGCTGCGCGACAACCTGAACAGTGATACCGCCCAACACAGCCTGGAAGCCATGTCGCCAGCCGAGCGCAAACCGGTGGATGATTTCTTGCAGCAAGGCGATGACGCAGAAACCCTGCCGGCGAACTTTGTCCCATCCGCTATTCAGGCTTTGCGCGGTATTCAGGCAGTAACTTTACCGGTTGATGCGCTGATGCAAGCATTAAAAGCCGGTGGGCTGCCCTGCACACGCGAAGAATTACAAAATCGTTTCAAACAATTTTTAGACCAGCAAATGCGCGGTCATGATGCTGCCAATACACGCCTGACACTGGATCAATAAGGAGATGTTTGGATGAGACAACTCAATTGGGAAGAAATTAAAAATCTTGCAGACCGAAAAAGTACTCTGTTGACCAAAACAAGAGTGCCTTTCCAAGTTGTCGCTGCATCCGAAGAAATGTTAACCGTGCGTGTTCGTTCCGGTGAAGAGCACACCATTAGCCGCGTGAACCTTGAAAAAGCGGTAAGAATGATCCAGTCCGGTTTGGTTTTGAGTGGTCCAAAAGACTATCGCGAACAGATCGCCGATGACCGCCCCGCTTACGCCTGGACGATTCTGCGTGAATTAGGTTATTTGAAGTAGTGATGGAATTATCGAAGAATCTCATTAAGCGATAAGGTGAATCTATGACTGAATATCAACCCGATTTGATTCGCGAAGAACGTGCTGAATACTCTGCTGCAGACCAGGCTAGGCGTGAGGAATACCGCCGCCGACTGGCCGAGTACCTCAAAGATCCCGCCTTTCGTGCGATCGAAGGTTTTCCGATTGGTTCGGATGAGGATATCCTGGCGCTCTCAGACCCGCCCTATTACACCGCCTGCCCCAATCCCTTCCTGCCAGAAATTATCGAGCAGTGGCAGCAGGAACGGGAGCAAATCCGGGAAAAGCTTGGATTGAAGGAAGAAAAATACCAGCGCGACCCCTTTGCTTCAGATGTAAGTGAAGGAAGAAATGGACCAATCTACAATGCCCACACCTATCATACCAAGGTGCCGCATAAAGCCATCATGCGTTATATTCTGCACTACACCGACCCCGGCGACATTGTTTTTGACGGTTTTTGCGGTACGGGCATGACCGGCGTGGCGGCGCAACTGTGTGGCGACAAAAAGACCGTGGAAAGCCTGGGCTACCGCGTGGATGACCAGGGGGTGATTTGGGATGGCGACAAAGCCATCTCCCGCCTGGGAGCCCGCAAGGCCGTGTTGAACGACCTATCACCGGCGGCCACTTTTATTGCCTACAATTACAACACCCCGGTGGATGCGCGCGCCTTTGAGCGCGAAGCCAGACGGATCTTAAAAGAAGTGGAGCAGGAATGCGGTTGGATGTACGAGACCTGGCATCCCAATTGCGATGATCAAAACCGTGTGAAAGGTAAGATCAACTATACGATCTGGTCAGATGTATTTGTTTGTCCCAACTGTGGACAGGAAATGACTTTTTGGAATGTAGCAGTAGATCATGAAGAGGGCGTGGTTCGAGATGTATGGAACTGTTCAGGCTGCGGAACGCTACTTGCTAAAAGTCCACGAAAAGGTAGTGGTGCTTTGAAAGCTGAACGCGCTTGGGAAACCTACTATGATATCGAAGTAAAGCAAAGTTCCCAATTAGCGAAGCAGGTTCCTGTCCTGATCAACTATAGTGTGGGGAAGAAACGATTTGAAAAGAAACCTGATTCAGCAGACCTCGAGTTGATACATAAGATTGATGAAACGGAAATTAATTATCCAATCCCAACGAATCAGATTCCAAGAGGCGATAAAACATCTGATCCCTTTAATTTAGGTATTACACATGTGCATCATTTTTACACCAGACGAAATCTATCGATTATTGCATATATACAGAATTTTATTAGATCACGTAACATAAGCACAAGAACTAAAGATATATTGCTGTTTATTTTGTCTTCATATAACATGGCCCATAGTACAAAAATGACAAGGATGATTTTTAAAGCAAGAGGAAAAAAACCACTTCTTACTGGAAATCAGCCTGGTACTTTATATATAAGTTCTTTACCTATTGAGAAAAATATTATTAATGGGATTTACGAAAAATTTGACTTAATCAAAAAAGTAGTAAGTATTATGCTCAATCATAGTTCGACAATTACAACTCAATCAGCATCTCACACGAAAAATGTAGTTCTGGGTTCGATGGATTATTTATTTGTTGATCCACCATTTGGATCCAATCTAATGTATTCTGAACTTAATTACATATGGGAATCATGGCTACGTGTGCTAACCTGCAATCGAACCGAAGCCATAATGAATAAAGAACAACACAAAGGTTTGGTTGAATATCAAGGGTTGATGCAAGCCTGTTTTGATGAATTTTACAAAGTACTTAAACCCGGACGATGGATAACGATTGAATTCCATAACTCACAAAATTCAGTCTGGAATGCCATCCAAGAAGCTTTGCAGCGTGCCAGGTTTGTAATTGCTGATATCCGTGTACTTGATAAACAACAAATGGGTTTTAATGGTGTCAATGCTGCGGGCGCAGTTAAGCAGGATTTAATCATCTCTGCATACAAGCCCAATGGTAATTTGGAAGAAAATTTCCGATTAAAAGCCGGCACCGAAGACGGCGCCTGGGAATTTGTCCGTTACCACCTGGGCAAGCTGCCGGTGGTTAACGAAGCCAACGGCGTGCCGGTCGTCAATGCCGAACGGCAGGCATTCCTGCTCTTTGACCGCATGGTGGCCTTCCACATCCAGCGCGGGGCGATGGTGCCGCTTTCTGCACCGGAGTTCTACGCCGGGCTGGAGCAGCGTTTCATCCGCCGCGATGGGATGTATTTCCTGCCCGACCAGGTAGCCGAATACGACCGCGCGGTTCTTGACTCGGGTAAGCCCATCCAGCTCTCACTCTTCGTTTCCGATGAAAAAACGGCCATCACCTGGCTGCGTCAGCAGCTTGATCCGGCCTCCGGTGGCGAGCCCAAAACCCAGGGCGACCTGACCAACGACTTCAACCGGGTGATGAATCGCGCCAAGCATGAGCAGCCGCTGGAGCTGATCGAGCTCCTGAAACAAAACTTCCTGCAGGACGCGGAAGGCAAGTGGTACGTGCCCGATCACAATAAAGCCAGCGATCTGGAGAAGGTACGCCAGCGCGCCTTGTTGAAGGAGTTTAAGGAATACAACGAAAGCACAGGCCGGCTCAGAGTGTTCCGCAGTGAAGCAGTGCGCGCCGGCTTCGCCGACTGCTTCAAGCGCCAGGACTATGAGACTATCGTCACGGTGGCCGAACGGCTGCCCGAAGACGTGTTGCGCGAAGATCCCGATCTGCTGATGTACTATGACAGCGCGTTGTTGAGGAAGAAGTAGGAAATGAAAAAGATGAGTAAACAAATCGCTTCAAACTGGCAAGTCTTATTTGACATTTCAAGTGATTCATGCTATAAAATAACTACATCCCCCCTGTTCCTTCGGGGGCAGGGTGCGAGGCGGCGAATACCCGCCTCTGCTTATTTAAGTAGGAGAAATCAATAAATATGGCAGGGGGAAATCCGATTCCATCTTATGTTTATGTAGATGGATTTAATTTATATTATGGGGCGGTTAAGGGAACCGCTTATAAATGGTTGGATATCCAAAAAATGGTCCAACTGATCCTGCCTAAAAACCAGATCCTGAAAATAAAATATTTCACCGCTTTGGTTAATGCTCGGCCGCAAGACCCGGATCAACCCATACGTCAGCAAATGTACCTGCGTGCATTGAGGACAATTCCCAATTTGGAAATTATCCGAGGACATTTCTTGTCACATACTGTCTGGATGCCATTGGCTAATCCAAGTCCGGGTCAAAATCCTTATGTTGAAGTGATAAAGACAGAAGAGAAAGGATCAGATGTAAATATTGCAACCCACCTTCTATACGATGGTGTAAAGAACGCTTATGGGGTTGCAATCCTAATAAGCAATGATTCGGACTTAGTAGAACCAATAAATATCGTCAAGAAGGATTTACACAAGGCTGTTATCGTACTTAACCCCAATCTTGTTTATCCAAGTCAAGAGTTGAAGAAATCAGCAACATTTGTAAAAGATATTCGACAAGGTGTTTTAGCAGCCAGTCAGTTCCCGAATACCATGCAAGATAAAAATGGTACATTTACAAAACCAGCAAGCTGGTAGAAGATGAATGAATACTAATTTATTAAGATATTTTCCCTCACATATTCACCCCCTTACCCTGGTCAGCGATCCGGACCACTTGCTGGCGGGTGAAGCGTTGATGGCAGAATTAACCCGGCGCGGTTTTCAGATCATCCAGGAAGCCGATCCGGTGCTCTTGCGCCGCCGTGTGGAAGAAGCACGACCCTTTACAACAGGTCACCCCATCATCATAACCACCATCGGTGCATTGGAAGACCTGCCATACGATCTCTATCAGGTCGCTTATCGAATCAATTTATCATTACACCAGTTTTTTCCCAATCTGGCTTACCCCATCCTGCAAGTGCTTAACCCCGATCAAATTGAAAACCTTGAATCACGCCCGCAGCCGGTCCAACCTTTGAGCCGGCAAAAAACCATCAACTATCTTTTGCAAGAGGTTTTCAACGTTGATCCTGGTTCACTTTCTCAGCCATACTTGTTGATTGCCTGGTTAAATGACTATCATCGCCTGCAATCACCCCTCCCGGAACTTTTACGCGCCAGCCTGGTAGAGCGGTTAAAGGAATTTCCTGAATATCGGGAATGGAATATCGATCTCCTCATCAGAGATGCTCAAGCCTTCCAGGTTTTTATCCAAAACCAGTGGCAGTTATCCATTGACCAATCTCTTTCAGGTAAACAGGTCAAAGAAACTCCAGCGGGTTATGTCATTCCTTTCTCTCGCGATCCACAACTGCAAGATTTGGTGCCCAGTCTCGTGCGTCAGGGAACCCTCCAACCTGTAAAAATAAATAACCAAAATAAATTGCCAAAATGGGCGCAACCCGGCGTTACTGTGATTGATGTTCGACTTCAACGGCTGAAGATGTTGTTGGAAAACATTGAGAACCAATTGACGGCTATGAAAGTTGATCAAATGGGTTGGAAAACCTGGCAGAATTTTGCCCAAGATTGGGCTGATACATGCAGCCTTATGGCTCAAGCGGGTCTTGTGATTCAACCGCAGCAGAAGACGACTTTCCAGAACTCTATTTCAAATGTAGACGCCATTTTTACACAATGGCTTTTGAAAAACTACGCAGCTCTGGGTGTACAGCGTTTACCCGCTCCTCATCATGTACATCACGTTCCCCACTATTTGGCGTATTTATATAACCTCGGAAATCTACATAAAGCAGTGCTTTTAGTCATGGATTGTCTTTCATTGACTGATTGGCTGGTAATATCTCCTGTGTGGACCAAACGGCATGCCGAATGGAAGATCAAGACCGAAACTTTGCTTGCCCAAATCCCAACCATCACAACAATTTCAAGATACGCCCTGATATCTGGCCTTCGTCCTGCTGATTTTCCTGGCGGAATTAATCCCAGCATTCCAGAAGCGCGAGCCTGGGAACTTTTCTGGTCCCGCGAAGGATTCAGTGAGGATACGTGCAAGCTGCTTCCCTTATATTACGATCGACAGATCGACCAACAACCAGAACTACAAGATCCCAGAGTGAATTTTTGGTGCTTAATTGATGATACTTTGGATAAATTAGCACATAATGCCACTTTGGGTGCAGCGGATCAGCAATCGTCACTCCGATTATGGCTAGACCCTGCACATGAACAAAATTCGATACCTTTAGAAAATTTACTTGATTGGTATCTAAACCACGATTATTCAATATTTATTGCCAGCGATCATGGGCATGTTGAAGCCACAGGGTATGGTCAACCCTCCGAAGGCTTGCTAGCACAAACACGTGGGAAACGCGCCCGCATTTATTCAGATCGACTGGCTGCCTTGAGGGTTCAAGATGCCTTTACTGATACAGTTCTATGGGATAATGATGGCCTCTTGCCAGAACAGATGTCAGCATTGATGCCGGCAAAGCGAGAGGCTTTTGCCCCTGCCGGAGAGGTGGTCGTAACTCACGGTGGAATTTCCATTGATGAGGTCATTGTTCCATTTATACAAATTTCAAAGAGAGTAAATAATGGATAAAGGTATTGGGTTTAGCCGCACAATATTGCTAGATTGGTTGGATGTGACCGCATCTATGTGTGTTCAAAAGATGGAACCATTAACCATCCGACAACGTTTAGCAGACACAATTTCAGGAACCGTAACCGGTACAGATGCTCAGCGAAAAACCATTGATGTCCTTTCAGCAATTTGGGTAAAAACTGGGAAAACAGCTCCTCGCATCCACCAGGAAGCGCTTGCGTTGTTTCCAACTTTATCGTCATCAGATGAACGTCTCTGGCTCCATTATGGATTGACCCTGGTTTGCTATCCTTTCTTCAGGAAATGTGTAGCCGCTATTGGTCAAACCAGCCGTACCGAAGAAATCATTACCCGGAAAATGATCAAAGACAGGATCGCCGGCGAATACGGTCACTTAGGGGCGTTGGATCGATCCGTAGAGCGTATCATTGCATCACTGACTAATTGGGGAGCATTGGCCAAAACAGAACAAAAGCAGAATTATCGAATTCTGCTGCATAATTTTGCTTGTTCAGAAAATCTGCAAAGCTGGCTATTATCTTGTGCTCTTCAAGCACATCCATCCGATGCTATTCCCTTTGACGATCTAATCCATTTACCCGAACTCTACCCATTCAGAATCACTCTCGGCGTAGATAGTCTGCGAAGGGATGAGCGTTTTGAAGTTCAACGACAGGGCGGCGGGTTGGATATGGTAAGAATAGCCGAAACTGAAAAATAAAAGGGGAATTGTGAGCTTAGCATTCCCGAAGGTTAATTACGACTTAAATGGGTGCTTATGAACAGGGCCAAATGCGTTTCGAGTTTCCGTGCGCAGTTGAAAACGGTTTTTGAAGGTGTAAGAAGCTGAATAAATACAGGAAAATTAGCAGAAGACCACAAGGAAAATAAATTCTATGAATGGTCAACAAATTTGTTTAAAAACTGTGGACGAGTTAAGAGTTGATGCTAATTCCAACACGCCATTAAAATTTTGGGTGCCGGCTTACCAGCGCGGATACCGCAGCTTGATCTTCAATTACCTGTACGATGAGCAAACTGGCCTGCCGGTGGATGTGTACTCGCCCGAAGATGTAAATACCCTGGCAGAAGAATTATTCAAGCATGTGTATGTTCAGTATCCAGATGCGGTGGAGAATGTGTAT
>JARKOR010000258.1 GCA_029975625.1 Nanosynbacter sp.
TTCGATAACCCAATCTCTAAATTCTAAAGAGATCTTCCAGGGTAACGCTAAAGCGTTGAGTATCCTTCTTCCCGTCTCGGCAAAGGATTGCTGCTATCAGAAATCGTTTGTGCACGTCAATGCCACAAACTTTATTCCTCTGCAGGTCCATGTTTGTTCCCGTCCTGATATGGGCCGATAACTTAATCCTCAAAGGGTGCTCATTCGCATTCGCGTTCTACTGACGCATTCTTGCATCCACGGGATTTGGCTAGTTTCACTAACGAGGTCTACGCCCCTAAACGGCGGACTGCCTTCACCGCCCATACCAATCAATTAATGGCTTTGCAATGATATCAGTTTTTCATCCTTCTTGCATGAGCAATGTGCTCATGTGGGTTTCACTATTGATAGCAGGTTGATTGGCTTATGATTATACGCATGAATCTTTATGCAAAATAGGTGATGATAAAAGCAAATGCTTTCGGGACTGAACATTTCGATCCGTTTGCGAAAGGCTTATTTATTAAAAAGATATTTAAAACAAATTAATAATGTGGAGGCCGGGGAAGTTATGTATAAGAGCAAATCAAAGACTGTGTTCACCATACTATTCGGAGCGTTTCTTATCGTATCGATAATGCCTGCACCAGCAGAAATCTCATTTTTAAATCACTGGCCAGAACCAACTGATCCGCTAATAGGATTAGATGAAAGCGCATCCCAAAGCAACGAACTAGATGATAATCCTTCAATCAATAATGAATCCATCAGAGCGACTATGCTGATACTGCCTTTAAGCTTTATAGAAAATCTTGGCCAGTCCCCTGAGAATGTGCGGTTCAGAGTCAAGACGGCAGGGCAGACGGTATTCTTAACTATCTCGGAGGTCGTGTTCGCATTGTCTCGCGGAGATAATTCCGTCGCAGTCCATATGTCATTTGAGAACTCCAGTCCAGGACGGATAGCCGGCGAGCAACCTCTCCCAGGCAGGGCCAACTTCTTTATCGGGAACAATTCCTCGCAGTGGATAGACGATGTTCCTACCTTCGGATCGGTCCGATACCAGGATCTCTATCCAGGAGTGGATCTGATCTTCAAGGGCAGGGAAGGATTCCTTAAGCATGAGCTGGTCCTAAGCCCTGGGTCCGATCCATCTCAGATCATAATA
>JARKOR010000005.1 GCA_029975625.1 Nanosynbacter sp.
CGAGCAGGGCGAGGCGAAGGTCGTGATGGGCAAAAGCCGCGACAAATTAACGTTTGATACGCCAGCCGAGGATGATTTCGCTATTTTCATTCCCGCAGGATATTGGCATAATGTTATAAATATCGGTGATGAACCGCTGAAGATTTACTCTATTTATGCGCCGTCGCATCACGAGGCTGGAGTGGTGCATAAAACTAAGGAGGAAGCTGATATAGCCGAGGCGGCCGAGCAAAATAAATAAGGGTAAATAATAATGGATATTAAAGGTAAACCAAAAATGTCACGAGAGCTCATTGAGAGACTTTCGAATACACCTTCTTCGACAAATCAAGCATTCGGTTCTACGATAGGCGGTGTTCGAACGCCGGACATGAATGCCCGAAGAAATGTCTACCGGAACTCGCACTTGGGTCGCTGCTATGGTGTTCGTCAGGTCGGAACAGAGATTGGTGGATCTCCTCATTCTGGCCGCAAGGACGCGAGGCCAACTCTGGAGCATTTGCCTACGAACGCGAATCGCCCATCGGCTGGTTTTAGAGAACCGCCCGCGCGAGGATACAATCCATACGGATAGAAAAAGTAAAAAGACTTACGGGTAGGTAAGTCTTTTTACTTTGGAGGGCCAGGAGGGGCTTGAACCCTCGACACCCTGCTTAAGAGGCAGGTGCTCTAACCAGCTGAGCTACTGGCCCATATATCTCCATTGTATCACAAATGTGCTAAAAAGTCAACACGGAGGGAAACTTTTAACGTTTTGGGGCGAATGATGGGGTTCGAACCCACGGCCTCCGGAGCCACAATCCAGCGCTCTAACCAAACTGAGCTACATCCGCCATAGCACTCGCCGATTATACCACAGATGAGTCGTATAGCTCAAGTGTCTCTTAGCTCTAGGCGTATGACCGCGAAAATGATATAATTACCCCAGTATGACATCACTACGAGCAATCGGTCGACGCCTGGCCAATGGCCTCCTGCAGGCGCGTAACCTGCGAGAACAAGATCAACTTTCTCTCGGAAAAGGGGAGCATATTAATGTTGTCGGTGCGGGCGGCGTGTTGACGGCCGCGTATGAGCAACTGCGAAATGCCGCCGAAAATAGCGAAGAACATCTGCTTTTGCAGAACGCCATCAAACGGTTTTATCGCCAAATTTTTATGATGGAGGATACAGGCCGGCTTGAAGAAAGTGGTAATGAACTTGCGATTGAGTTGACGCTTGCGGGTTATGTGGCGAATAACAGCCTATCCAAACATCAGGCAGACGATATCACGAAAATTGCCAAAGCGCACTTTAAGACATATGTTCAGCTATACCAAAAACAGGGAGTTGCGGACAACAAGGCGCTTCGATGGATGACGGATGTATTGTCTGTGGAGATTGCGCGAATGATTCGGCCGCGATATGAGGATGATGTGTTTGTAGAGTTCGCTTACGAGTACTTTTCTTCGATTATTCCTGCGTCAACCGTGAAAAAAACAGATGATTTTGGCGCGGCGCTTTTCGTGGCGATTCATCGGGCGCTCCTAAAGAGCGACGCAGCAGGCATGAGAGCCAACTTACTTCGTCGTTATGGCGTGCAGCCGCAACAAGCTGAGTCATTCTTGGCGTACAACAAGCGGATTGACGTACTTTTAGAGGCGTCGGCAACCGATAGGCTGTATCATACGGTCGATCGACAAGGTGCGCCTCTTCGGGTGTTAGACAAGATGATTACGTCGCAGGACGATTTGCCGGAATTGATGAGTAAACGAGCGGCCTTTTTAGGTGCGTTCGAGCAGCAAGTTAATCGGGAGTATACTCGTACGGCATCGCGTATTAATCGCGCGGTCGTACGAAGCGTTATTTTCTTGATTATCACCAAAGTACTTATTGGGGTAGCGATTGAGGTGCCGTATGATATTATGATGCACGGATCGATTGTGTGGTTGCCGTTGGTCATTAATTTGCTATTTCCGCCTCTCTATATGATTGCCTTGCGGCTCACTCTAACCATGCCGGGGCGCGCGAACACGGTCGCACTCGTGGATAGGATTGATACGATGCTCTATGGCGGCGAGACAGTTACCTTGAGCAAAGTGAATATTGGAAGAAAACGCTATAGCACGAGCTTTTCTATAGCCTATGGCATGTTGAGTTTGGTGGTATTTGGGCTCGTCGCGTGGCTATTGGTATCTTTGCAGTTCCAGATAGTGCATATCATCATCTTCATCGCGTTTATGTCGGCGGCTAGTTTTCTGAGTTTTCGACTGGGGCACTTGGTTCGCGAGCTCGAATTGGTGCGCTCAAAAAGCAATGGCGTCACGATGCTTCGCGATTTTATTTATCTACCATTTGTCGTGATTGGGCAGTGGATGAGTGATAAATACAGCAAGCTGAATATCGTTACAGTCATCCTTGATGTCATTATTGAGATGCCATTAAAAACGATTTTACGG
>JARKOR010000011.1 GCA_029975625.1 Nanosynbacter sp.
TATCGATGGGTTCGTCAAGAGTAATGGATATAGTCCAACTTTTCGGGAGATTATGCAAGCGTTGGAGTATAAATCGGTTTCGACTGTTGCCAAACATGTGGATAATCTCATTGCTCGCGGCTGGTTGGTGAAGCGAGAGAACGAGGCCCGGTCGCTTGAGGTTGTGATGCCAGGGAGCGAACCGGCAAATAAGGAACTAGACGAGCAACATCGGCAGTGGTTAACGGAGATAGTGCGCCAGAAAGAATTGGCGGGAATGACCGAAAAGGATCAACAGGTGGTTAGTCGGGCGTTGGAGGTATTGGGATTATCAAAAGAGGTTTAATATTGCGAGAGCATGCATTCGCCATTCGACGATGGTTTGTTAGCCATTGGAAAAGATTCCTGGTCGTTAGCGCTATAGTACTTAGTGTCGGGACGCTGGCTATACAGGTGTTCTATCCTACCGACAAACTCGTACCGTTTTTGAAGCTTGATGGGGTGTCAATTGGAGGTCAGACGAAAGAGGAGGCGATAAAGACTCTGAACGACGCATACGCTAAAAAGAAAGTACGTATTTTTGCTGGCGAAGCAAGCGAGACCTTTGATAAGCCGACTTTGGCGGAAATTGGTTTGAATGTAAACAGCACGCAGGCCGTGGAAAAACTAGCATACCCGTGGTATATCCGGGCCATTCCTACGTCGCTATGGTGGTATGGATTGGTTACAAAAACCGATGAACCGGCCTATACTTCGGATTCGGACACGGTAGTCTCGTATATTCAGGGTGCATTTGGTGATGAGTGCTGGTTAAGTCCGAAAAATCCGCGAGCAGAGGTAAGTCGCGAGAAGATTACGATTATAAAGGGTGTGGATGGCGGAAAATGTAAAAAAGAGGAGGTTGTCGCAGCGCTTGAACAGGTTAAACCGAGTTTGCGGACAGAGACGAATATCCGGCTGAAAGTCGAGCCTGTCTATCCGGCGATTGAAACGGCGGAACTGGAGAAGTTGGTGGCAATAATTGAATCGAAACTAAAACGAGATATACCAGTTGTCGTCGGTGATGAAACAATAGCCCTTGAGGCGCCCGAGGTACGGAGTTGGCTTGTCTTTTCGACAGAGCAGAACGAACTGCGCGTATTACTGGATGGAGAAAAGGCAAACAGTGTGTTGCAGGAAAAGATGGGCCAAAAACTAACGCAGTCTGCGGGCGTAACGAAGGTGACGACATACGATTTTACTGAAGTTTCTCGAGAGGATGGGGCTACAGGGCGGGAATTGGACGTTCAGACAACCGCGGACAGAATTGTGGCATATCTGACAGATGAGTCGGATGAGGTGCAGGCTGCGGCGTTGGTTGTTGAGCCACGGGTGGAGTATTCGAGATCGTATAGTTCATCAAACGAAGGACTGTCTGCGCTCATTGCGAATTATGCCAAGGATAAACCGGGCGTATATGGAGTTTCTCTGATTGAGCTGTCAGGACAGCGCCGCCGGGCCGATTATAACGCGTCTCTTCCCTTCACCACCGCAAGTACTTATAAAGTTTATGTAGCGTATTCGGTGTTAAAGAGAGTGGAATCGGGCGCATTTTCATGGAACGAATCTGTGGTAAATGGGAAGGATATGGTGACGTGCTTTGACGATATGATCGTTCTGTCGGATAATGCATGCGCGGAGGCGTTTGTTCAAAAGATTGGCTACACGCCACTCCACCAGGATGTTACAGGGCTGGGACTAAAGGGGACGAACTTTATTGACAGAGAAAGTTTCAAAACGACGGCCGGTGATTTGTCGAACTTCATGGCTATGTTAGAATCTGGACAATTACCGCTATCAAGCGAAAGCCGCTCACGTCTTATTGACGCGATGAAGCGAAATGTATATCGGCGAGGTATCCCTGATGGAGCGAGTGGTACGGTGGCGGATAAGGTTGGTTTTTTGGATGGACTACTCCACGATACGGCAATTGTATATAGCCCGAGTGGTACATATGTGCTGACAATCCTGACCGATGGCAGTTCATGGGCTAATATTGCAGACCTGACAAGGCAAATTGAGAA
>JARKOR010000013.1 GCA_029975625.1 Nanosynbacter sp.
CTATGAAGAAAAGCAATCTCATCGTCGGTATTGATTGGGCAGCCCATATCGATAT
The DNA here is from genome assembly GCA_029975625.1 of Nanosynbacter sp. Classification (GTDB taxonomy): domain Bacteria; phylum Patescibacteriota; class Saccharimonadia; order Saccharimonadales; family Saccharimonadaceae; genus Nanosynbacter. The sequence goes on from JARKOR010000013.1 coordinate 56, forward strand.
ACTGTCCGGTATTTTTGTCTTTAATATCGACATCAACCGCTCCACCCGTCGTGTGCGGGGGACAGACTACGTTGGGGTCGGCAACAAAGAGACGGGCGTGCGCCAAGTGTTCCTCGTCACTCCAGCTCGGATGTTGAACGCGGCTTTCTTCTATGAATGCCTGAAGCACAGAGGTTTGGACTTCGAGGGGGCGAAATCCTGCTTTCAAAACAATATTCCAGTGCCCAGGAAGAAGCGACGAGGCATGGCGCAAACGCTCATAGACGCTCCGCCTCGTGATAAGGGTAAAATCCGGGTGCTGTTCAATATATGCGCCGTAACAATCGCCCTCGACGTCGTGCGGGGTCTCCCAGAATGGTTCTATCAAAAAACCAGCCTCGCGCAGCATGGACGTTGGAGTAAACGGTTCTCCTGTCTCTTTTCGGGCGACTGACGCAGTTAGCGCATAAAACGAATGTCGAGAGCGGTCACGAGACAAAAGGCCGACCGTTTCGACGGTAGCTTCTGGAATAGTCATATATTCTATAGTAGCACACATTGACACCAAAAAACTCCGCCGCGAGACGGAGTTTTTGATAAACAAACGTGAAAACTTATCGTTTTGAGAACTGTTCGCGTTTGCGAGCCGAACGAAGACCGTATTTCTTGCGTTCTTTTTCGCGCGGATCACGCTTGAGCATGTCGGCTTTACGAAGTACCGGTCGTAGGTCGGCATGCGCGACCGTGAGGGCCTTTGCGATACCAAGCTTGATTGCATCAACCTGGCCGCTTAGACCACCACCCTTAACGAGTACGGTTACGTCGTATTCCTTCTGTTTGCTTACGGCTGCAAGTGGATCGGTAACTTCCGCCATGAGCGTCTTGTTATTATCAAGATATTCTGCCATGGTTTTACCGTTAATTGTCACTTGGCCCTTGCCAGGAATCAAACGAACGCTTGCCGATGCGCTTTTGCGTCGACCGAGGCCGTAGAAATATTCTTGCTTTGCCATACTATTTTACCTCTACTTTCTCTGGTGTTTGCGCTGTATGATCATGCTCGGAACCAGCAAATACGCGCAGACGCTTGAGGCGCTCTGCTTGTAGTTTGTTCTTCGGTAGCATACCCTTCACCGCTTCTTCTACGATGCGCTCTGGGAATTTTTCGCGTACTTCTTTTAAGCTAGCATCTTTAATACCGCCGGGAAAGCCAGAGTGGCGGTAGTACACCTTATCGGTTTCCTTGTCGCCCGTGACAACCGCCTGAGCGGCGTTAATGACGACAACGTAGTCGCCTCCATCAATATGAGGTGTGTAGGTCGGCTTGTATTTCCCTGTCAGGTGTGTGGCAACCTGTGTCGCCAAACGTCCCAGCGGAAGTTCCGATGCGTCAAATAGTACCCAACGGCGCGAAATTTCAGATGGCTTCTGTGAATATGTCTTCATCTTATTTCTCCTCCTTGGCTACTGGCTTGAGTTCATCGACGAACTCAATGATTGCCATTTGTGCGCCGTCACCAACACGAACGCGCGTACGCTCAACTCGAACGTGACCGCTTGTGCGACCCGCTAGTTGCGGTGCGATTTCATCAACCAATTTGTAGGCTGCTGCGCGTGTATTGAGAGCGGCAATGACATGGCGACGATTTGCAAGGTCGCCTTTCTTTGCCTTTGTAATAACTTTTTCGATATAGCGCTTGAGTTCTTTAGCCTTCGGCAAAGTCGTTTCAATACGACCATGCTCGACTAAGCTCGTCGCTAGTCCCTTAATGAGCGCTCGGCGCTGATCGCGTTCGCGACCAAGCTTGCGCCCTTGATATCCGTGCCTATGCATATATTAAAACTCCAACTCCGCCAGCTTTTCCTTAACTTCTTCAAACGCCTTTGAGCCAAATCCTTTTAATTCGCGTAGTTCTTGCTCTGAAAGCGACACAAGGTCATGAACCGTGCGGATGTCATTGTTTACCAGCGCATTTGCGGTGCGTGCGCTGAGGTTTAGCTCTTCAATTGACGTACCAAATTCACCAGAACCATCATCCTGAGATGTACCAAGCGCTGCCGCGCCAACAACAGTCGTGCTGCCAGCCAATGCCGTATACTGATTGACCAAGATAGCCGCAGCCTCTTCAAATGCCTCGCGTGGCGTAAGCGTGCCATCAGTGTCGATGGTAAGTGTTAGCTTGTCGAGGTCGGTCTCTTGTCCGACGCGAGTATTGTCAACCTTAAATCGAACACGAAGTACTGGGTTAAAAATGGCATCAAGCGCGATCATATCGCTGTGCAGACGTTCGTCGCTTGAATCTTCGATTGAGCGGTAGCCTCGACCTGCTTCAACGACGAGATCGAACAAGACACTTGCCTTTGGATCGTCAACTGTTGCGATGACATGGTCGGGGTTAACGACCTCTACATCAGCCGTTGTCTGGATTTCGCCAGCAGTGATGACGCCCGCACCCTTGTGCTCAAGTCGGAGCTCGACAGGCTCGTCCGTGTGAACCAACAAGCGTACTCCCTTAAGATTCAGCATGATATCAACAACGTCTTCCTTGACTCCAGCAATAGTTGTAAACTCATGAGTAGCACCCTGAACGCGGAATGCGACAATCGCGCCACCGCGAATGCTCGAAAGCAATACGCGACGAAGGCTATTACCAAGAGTATTGCCGTATCCTGCATGGAGAGGCTCAATAAAGAAGGTTGCGCTTGTCTCGGACAACTCTTCGATGTTTGCCAGCGCTGGATTGTAAATTGCTTTTGACATATTTTCCCTTACCCTTCTTATCGTGAGTAGAACTCAACGATTAATTGTTCGTTAATATCAGCTTCGGCTTCTTCACGCTTTGGTACACCTGTGATTTCGATTTGGAGCTTCTTTGGGTCGCTCTTCAACCAGCTTAGTGGACCTTGTACTGAATTACCGATAACATCGTTAATGTGCGTAAAATAGTCAGACTTGGTACTCTTTGGCCGGACGGCTATGACGTCGCCTGCCTTAAGTCGAATTGATGGAATATCTACCCGGCGACCATTCAGTAAGAAGTGGCCATGACCAACAAGCTGACGCGCAGCCCGGCGGCTAACAGCAAACCCAGAACGATATACCGCGTTATCGATACGGAGTTCCAAAAGTTTGAGTAGGTTTTCACCGGCCAGACCCTCTTTTGAGCGAGTAGCTTCGTCCATGAGACGAGCAAATTGCTTTTCCATGAGGCCGTACAATCGGCGAACCTTTTGCTTCTCTCGAAGCTGTGTAGCATAGAGGCTTTGCTTGCCCTGGCGTCCCTGGCCATGTTGGCCTGGAATACCGGTCTTACGCGCAAGAACCTTATGTGCTTTTGGATGAAGTGCATAGCCTTCTCGGCGGCTTTGCTTGACGATTGGAGAATTATCTCGTGCCATGATTATGCCCTTCGTGCCTTCCTCGGACGAACACCACCATGTGGCACGCCCGTTACATCTTTAATGCTATCCACGGTGATGTCATATGCGCCAACGGCACGGATTGCTGCATCGCGACCCAAACCTACGCCTTTGACAAACACATCAACGGATTTCACTCCGTATTGCGATTTAGCAGCCTCGGCTGCCTTCTCTGCGGCAACCTGTGAAGCGTACGCAGTACCCTTCTTTGAGCCGCGAAAACCGCAAGCACCAGCACTTGAGCTGGTTAGTACGTTACCCTTTTTGTCTGAGAAAGTAACAATAGTATTATTAAATGTTGCCTGAATATGCAGCTGACCAGCAGGAACTGATCGGCGTTGCTTTTTCTTCGTTGAAACTTTTGCTTCTGCCATTTCAGATCCTTTCTTTACGTCTTACTTGCTGCTTTAGGTTGTGCGCCACCAACGGCGACAGCTCTACCCTTACGAGTTCGTGCATTCGTACGAGTTCTCTGTCCCCTGGTCGGGAGTCCTGCTTTGTGGCGAAGACCGCGATAGGCGTTCACTTCCTTAAGGCGCTTAATATTATTTGTTACCAAGCGCTGGAGATCACCTTCAACGGTGTATTCGCTATCAATAATGTCGCGAATCTTTTTTTCTTCAGCCTCGGTGAGATCTTTCACCCGAGTGGTCGGCTCGATTTTAGCCGCCGCAAGGATGGTCGAAGCGTGCTTGGGACCAATGCCGTAAATATACGTCAAAGCCACCTGCACTTGCTTCTCTGCAGGTATTACTACCCCAGAAATTCGAGCCATGCTTAACCCTGCCTTTGCTTATTCTTAGGTTTTTTCTTGTTGATGACACGGAGACGCCCTTTGCGGCGAACCAGCTGGTCATCAGGGCTGATTTTCTTGACACTTGCACGAACTTTCATAAGTGTGCTAAATCTCCCCTCTTGGGCAAAACCCAAAATTTAATGTAATATTAGACCCGTTGTTCAGGTCGTTCGTCTTTCAAGCGGAAACTGATTCTTCCCTTCGTGAGATCGTACGGGGTCATCTCAACTTCCACTCGATCACCAGGCACAAGCCGGATATAATGCTTTCGCATCCGCCCCGAAATATGCGCGATGATACTATGGCCATTCTCCAGTTCCACCCGAAATTGCGTATTAGGCAGTGCTTCCACTACCTTACCAATCATCTTGATGACTTCCTTTTGACTCGCCATAAGTTACAGTTGTCAATTATACAGCAAACGACCTTGCTTGGCAAGCATAAAATAAGATAATTTTTGAGTTTTAGCGACAAAAATGTTGTTTCGACTTATTTCATTGTACCCATCCGGTCTAAAAAATCAACCCCGAAACAAGTCAAAACCCCACCCCTACAGGAGCGGGGCTCGACTGCGGAGTGGGGCTTATTAGGGCAGAAGGAGTGTAATTCTCACACTGTGGCCGTTGATTGCGTTTGCAACTACCCTTTCACCTGTGTACGTCTCTATTAACGAGACGAGGCGAGACCAGTCACCCGTGGAGGTGTGTGGAATGTAC
>JARKOR010000018.1 GCA_029975625.1 Nanosynbacter sp.
GGCCGCTGAGCTGGCTCATCCTCGACCACTGCTTGATTTTCAGAGGCAAATTCCTCCGGCTCGCCCAAACGTTCACGCACACTCGCGACTTCCGCCGACGTAATCACGCCGCCTTTTTCGACGCCCGCTTCCGCCAGCAGCTCGGTAATACGAATTTCAATATCCGCCAAAATCTCCTCGTCGCCCGCATAGAGTTCCAGCTTTTTCATGTATTTCTCGAGATCTTTCTTTGCCTCAACCTCTATGTCATACGGCTGTTTTGCAATATGAACTCTTGTTATCTCTTTCATATCCTCTCCTTTCTTATAGCCTTTCGAGCGTGTTATTAAGATCTTCGATTTTTTTCGCGGTTTGATTGACAACACGATCGCCAAAAACGGTTGTCTTGTAATATTTACGCGGCGGACCCTGTTCACTTTCCTGCCACTCATGTTCAAGCAAACCGTCTTTTTGCAGGCGGCTCAAAAGAGGGTAAATTGTCCCCTCTACAACCATCAGCTCCGCCTCGCGCAAGCGTTGAATGATATCGCTCGTGTACTTTGCCGATTCCCTGCAGATAAGCAACACGCAATATGCCAAAAATCCCTTTCGCAGTTGCGTGGCTAATTGCTCCGCATATGCATCCGCCCGCTCACGGACATGTTCCGTCGCGTCAATCACGCCATCCATGTCCGCGTCTGGCGATACTCGTCCTTCATGCACCATATCTGGCTCCTTTCGTTTGTATACTACTTTGTCTATCCATAGTTCTATGTTATACAAGGTACTATAAAAAGTCAAGAGGCATAGTCTTGCGTCTTGAAATTCCCTCAGGTCCTGGGGCTCGGGTCCGCCCTAAAAATTTTCTCCTGAAAAATAAAATCACCTGCTATTGACAACCCCCCCCAGGAAGGTACACTGGGAGACATGAAGAAACGTGTTTATGGTTTTACAATCGTCGAGCTGCTTATTGTTATCGTAGTTATTGCAATTTTAGCGGCAATTAGCATAGCAGCCTATACTAACATCCAAAGCCGGGCGCGTGCCGCCGGCGTGCAAAGCGACCTGACAAATGCAATGAAACAACTCAAACTATATCGGGTTACCCAGAACTACCCTACCTCTACGGACGAGCTGAAAGCGGTGGGAATTACCGTAAGCAAGGATATGTATGAAACGAACCTGTCGGCAGGCAATTTTTATTATTGCTTAAATAGTGCTACCGACGAAATCGCCCTCGGGGCGCGAACAGTGGGAGATAAAGATCAGTTCATTATTACATCCTCTAGCGGTTTGAAGCAAGTTACCTCCGCCGTAACCGTAGCGTACACCTGCCAATCCATAGGGCTTGCAAGTGCAACCGCCCCGAATGCATTCGGCACGTACGCCTATTACTCCACAGGAGGCGGTGGCTGGAATAACTGGGTCAAGTAATATTACACCGCGCCCACAGCACCCGTGCACAACAGAACAATAATCAAAGCGCCTAGACCAACTCTATACCAAATGAAAAGCGAGAAATTATTGCTGGCGACAAATTTGAGCAGCCAAGCAATAGCGGCATATCCCACAACAAAGGACACGACGGTCGCGATGAGCGTATTACCCCACCCCACCCCGTCGGCAATGTGGTGGTACTGCGTCACCGTTTGAAGCGCGCCCGCCGCCACCAACGCCGGTATACCAAGGAAGAAGCTGAGTTTTGTCGCTGCCACGCGGTCAAACCCCCTGAAAAGTCCCGCCGAAATGGTCGCCCCCGAACGGCTAACACCCGGAATAAGCGATAAGCACTGCACGGCGCCAATGATAACCGTATCTTTCCATGTCGTCTGCTCTTCCCCGCGTTTCGCCGATTTCGCCGCCCGATCCGCCA
>JARKOR010000045.1 GCA_029975625.1 Nanosynbacter sp.
CATTAATCCGGATCGTAAGTACGATAGTGTTTTGGTCCAGCGCTTAATCAACAAGTCAATGCTTGACGGCAAAAAGCTAGCAGCGGAACGTTCCGTATATGCTGCGCTTGAAACAGCAGCGAAGAAGCTAGACTCAGAAGACCCGCTCGTAGTGTTTGAGAAAGCACTCAAGAACGTTAGTCCAAACTTTGAAGTGAAATCTCGCCGCGTTGGTGGTGCGAACTATCAAATTCCGTTCCCTGTCCAGGGACATCGTCAGCTTCACTATGCGTTCACGTGGCTCGTTCAGGCAGCTCGTGCACGTGGCGGTATGCCATATGCTCAGCGCCTTGCGCTTGAAATCGTCGACGCTTACAACGAAGCCGGTGCCGCTTTCAAGAAAAAGGAAGATACCCATAAAATGGCCGAAGCCAACAGGGCTTTCGCACACTTTGCTCGCGGGTAATTGCCAACAACAAAAAAACACCTCAAATTGGGGTGTTTTTTGTTTACAAAAACATGAGCGGTATGCCATACTTGTACTAGATGGCCGAGATGACAAAAGGGTACGATGCCGTATGTGAGACGAGACTTCCTGCGGAATTTCTTGCCCCGGAAACGGCAATACATAAAATGAAGCGATATGAGACCCAGAGAACATCTCCGGGTCTCTTTCATTCGGCATGGTGTCATGCTGAGATGGGGCTGAATCAACGAATTGATATCAACAATGATGGTCGTGAGTTCTATTTTGAAACGACGCAGATGTTGACTGGTTTGGTTATAGAAAGAGAGATCTCTGACCGTGACACACTTCTCGGAGCGCTGATACTATCTAGTTACGTGCCGCTATTTAAGAAACGCGCACTTAACCAAGAGATATCCTCGGATGATTGCGTCGGCATCTATAATAGCCTAGGAGGCGCATTGCGATATTTGAGACCACTTTCGATTGACGAACCACCGCAATGGCGTATGACAGAGGTCAGCGTACTAGCACTATCGGCTCGAACACATCAACCGTCGTTGTTACTTTACCCGACCTCACCACGCGAAGAGCATTCGGATAACTTTGCAGTCAACCATGATAGCTATTTCTACAACAACGGAGACAAAATACCTATTCAACAGAAACTCATATATACCGATAAGACGTACGCAGATTGGATTACCGTATTAACGCTACAACCGCTCATTGATAAGGGCTTACGTTCTACTAATAAGAGAGTTGCGAAGTATCCGCTGGCCGATAAAGTAAATTACTTGCTGTCCCTGATTATTTCTGAAACGAATGGTTGGCAGCTGTCCATGAACGAACAGAAGTTTCTGAATTTTATGAGCGAGGCAGTTGCGGCGCATCGCATGGTTAAGACGGACGATACAAAGACGGAGATTAATATGGCCGCGTGATATACTAAATGTATGCCAAGTTTTTCATTTGATATCGTTTCAGAAATAGATAAGGCCGAAATGAACAATGTGTTCACGCAGGCTGAAAAGGAAATTGCCACGCGGTACGATTTTCGCGGGACATCGGCGGCTATAGAGTGGTTGGATGACAA
>JARKOR010000081.1 GCA_029975625.1 Nanosynbacter sp.
CTCAGGAGCGGCTCTCCACCGTAGAAATCGATGATCAGCTCCTTGCCGCGCCGTAAAAAATGCTCCTCGGCATATTTCATCAGCAGGTCGGCCGTCTCCGGCGACATGTAGTGCTTCCCACGCTGCTTCCCCTCGTAACAATAGGTGCACGCCAGATTGCAGTCCAGGTTCATCACCGCCATGAGGAAAGCCTTCTTCATCTGCTCCTCGACGTCGGTCATGATTGTGAGCATCTCCCGGCGCTCTGCGTCGCTGTCCGGCACGAGAAAGCCGAGGCGGGTCAGCGTCGCCATGCCTTCAGTCGACAGGGTCCCTTCTTCCACGGCCCTGAGAACGGGCTTGGGAACAATCACCTTGGACAGTCGCCTCGTGGAAAAGAGAAGAATCTTGTCCGGGTCGTCCCGGCAAGGATATTGTTTTATATATCTGGAAAGATGCATAAGATAAAAAAAGGGGGAGTAAACTCCCCTCCTCAATTTCATTATTTGCGATTTTAGAAGCCGCGATACGGTCCAAACATAACTGCGCAACAAAGCGCCATCGGGCCGATTGGAGAATCATCCCCTTCATCCAACACTAAAATTTGTTCCTTTTCCATGGCAGCCTCCCTGTTCTTTTTTCATGAAACCCACACTAGTCTGCATGGTAAGCAGTTTAGCATGAACGGTCAATGCTTTTTTGAGTAGAGAAATGTATAATCCGCCCTAAAAATAGAATCTGACACCTCCTTCGAACCAACGGCGTGGATTCCGGAAAGGGTACACCGGATACTGGGCACCGTTGAATAGATTATGAGCCGAGAAGAAAGCCTCAATAGCCCTGCGCTCGTCCGTAAACGTGAAGACCTTCTTGGAAAGGTAAAGGTCCCAGATCATGGCGGTATACCTGCCGTTGTCAGCAGGTTCACCGTGCCACTGAGTGTAGTGTCCCTTCAGTGTCGCACGAAAGCTTTTGCGATCGTCGTATTGAAGCCCAACATCATAGGTGTGGCGGGCCACAAGAGGAATAGTCTCGCCCGTCACTCTATCTTCCGCATCCACAAAGGCATAACCAAGAAAAATTGAGGTGTTAAACACTGGCATACTCTTCACTTCAACTTCTACACCTTGTCGTCGCTGCTTTCCTTGATTGACGGATGTGAACCTCCCATCCGGCAACTGTGTGTCTCCCTGAAGATCGCTGATGTCGTGGCGGAAGAAAGTTGACTTGAACCATGCGTATCGTAGGATGGTTGTCTCAAAGCCCAAAGAGTAGGACCAGACCGTCTCCATCTTCAAAGAAGGATTCGCCGCGAAAAAGAAGCCGTCTCCAAAGGTGAAGGCAAGGGGTGGGATATTGAACCCTCTTGCAACGTAGGCTCTGATGACCGTGTTCTCAAGAGGAGTAAAGGTGACACCAATGCTCGGGCTCCAGAAATCTCCGTTTGTGCTGGTGTGGTCGTATCGGAGACCTGGAGTGAAAGAAAAACTCCC
>JARKOR010000087.1 GCA_029975625.1 Nanosynbacter sp.
CCTCGCTTAAAGGTGGTTACACCGGCGTATCGGTGGTGCGGATCGTCAGAGTAGGCGATTCCCCAGAGGTTAAGCCTTGTTCGGCCGGCTGTTTTCGCGTCCCGCATGGCTTGCCAGACGATACCATAGGCTCCGGGTTCCTTGCGCGCCTCGGCAGATGAGGCGGCCTCGAAATAGTCGGCTTCCTCACCCCAGTGTACCACGAGCGCCAGATTGAGCAATTGGCCATTCTTTTCTGCCCGGTAGAGCCGCAGTTGAGGGCCAAATCCCTCTCTGAGTGCTTGCAGGAACTTCCGGGGTGATTGCACGAAATTGTGTTGTTTGGCGGTTTTGGCTTGCAGGTCATAAAATTCGTCTAGTTCTGCCTCGGTCGGCGCTTTTGAGGTCACCACTACGTCTCGCTTTGCCACTTGACGCACTTCGTAACGCGTTTGGCGGCGCATATTCGCAAGCAGCGTGTCTTCGTCCGGTGTGAGATCAATGATGTTCGTATGCTCAGCATGCAGATGCATAGGGGCACTTTTTGCGCTATTTTGTTGTAATATTTGCAACGTTTTAGCATTTTCTTCAACTTGCGGTCGCAGGCGCACAAAAACACAGGCGTGGCTTCTGGCAAACCGACGCAGCTCGCCCAGCACGCGCTTCACCAACTGCTCATCCGTCCAATCCATCACCGGTCCGCCTGGCACCTCCAGGTAGCGGCCGCGCTTGGCGTTTTTGACGATTCCTGTCCATACGGCTACAAGTACCTCTTGATATTTTACGCCGTAGCGCACAACCTTGTCGCCGAGGCTCTCGTGAACCGCGCCCCATTCGACCGATTGCAATAGGTTTACCTCTGGATGCTTAGCCACAAACGCGCCGTATTCTTCTACTGACACCTCTCCTATTTCCATATCTTAGCCTCTTTCTTGATAATGGCGCAAATCTTCGTAATATCTTCCGCACCGACCAACTGATGAGTCGGCAGATTGAGTATATGTTTTGTGGTCTGCACAGCTACCGGGCAGGTTTCTTCAGGAAAATGGACTGTTTTATACAACCTGGCCGGCGAGACTGGCACCTCATACCAAACGTCCTCGGCATACACGCCGGCTTGTTTCAACTTTGCTAAAACTTCGCTGCGATTTTCAACCAGAAGCGGCCACCTCACCCCGTTCGAACTGGCTGCTACGCTGAAATCCGTCAATTCTTTCTGGTAGATGTCCTGATTTTTGAGGCGCATGGTTACCTTTTTATCAATCGTCTTTAGTTGTTCATGGGCTAATTTTGCCTGCCAATAAGGCAAGGTACGCTCCGGATGCGTCCCGTCATCCGCCGAACGCACGGCTATTTTTGTCTTATACGCAAACCAGTGGATGCATTTGCCTAGCCCGCTTGCGAACAGCCCCCGCACTGAACAAGCAAAAAGCGGATATATCCGGTCGCGTAGCTGCTGGATTGTCGGTACCTCTTCAAGGGGCGGTTGAACGACGTTTTTGACGTCTGTCGTGCGAATGACCAATGCCCCGCCGTTGATTGTATCGATCATTTTGTCCCGACCAAACGACAACATCGTGTAATCCCCAACCGTACCAATTTCGCGTCCATCGGCGTATTGGCCGCCAACAGCGTGTGCGAGATCTTCAATCACGGCCATATCATGCTCGTGCGCTACCTTCATGATTTCATCAATCTCTACTGGTATGCCAAGCATGTTCTGGACAATCACCGCCCGAACGTCCTCGCTCTTTATCGCCCGTCGTAGGTTGTCGGCATTAAACTGCAGCGTGTGTCGATCGACGTCAACATAGAGCGGCTCGCACCCGGCGGTTCGAATCGCTTCGATTACCACGAAACACGTCATCGACGTTACTGCTACCTTACCTTCGCCGCCCGTAGCGAGGCGAACTGCCTCAGCCAACGCGCCACGGCCCTGGGAGAATAATAGCGCTTTTTGAGCATCATACTTCTTTGTCAAAAGAGATTGTAGCTTGCTGGCATCAGCCTTATTGCCTCGCGTCCACATATGCCGCCACGCTTGCGCCCAGGTATAGTTCGGACCAATTGACAGGAAAATCATGACGCGAGCTCCTTTGATATAGCCTCTGCCAGCTCGTTCGGATGTGTAATATAAGGTGCATGCGCCCAGCCATCAAACTCTTGAAGGGTGGCATTCGGCAAATCATGCGCCATTTTGCGCCCTTGAGCAAGCGGCGTGGTTGTGTCGGCGCGTCCCCATAAAATCGCGGTTTGCGTATCAATATCGCTCAAGTCCAGATTTTTATCACTCTCCAGCATATTCTGCAGCGTTTTTTTCATATGTTCCGGCGCCCTGTCGTAGTCACTTCCGCCAATTGCGCGGTACAGCACCTTTCGTACCCCAGGAATATACTTCAGCGGCTTGAGAATAGTTGCTCCTATCTTGAATACCCGGCGCTTGAGTGAGATTTTCTGATTACTGACGTTAATACCCGCAGCGCTGAGCAAGATGAGTTTTCGAAAACTTCCGGGGTATTTCTTGAGATAATTGAGCGCGATTCGCCCGCCGTTGGAATGCCCCAGCACAATTGGCTCTGGGACGCCCGCTAGCTCGCTGTGAAGCCACTCGACATACCCATCAATATCCCACACCGCATCACTCTCGCTCGTTAGCCCAGGCACGCGTAACTGATGCACGATTACCCCTTTCGAGCGCAAAATCGATACGACGGCCGTCCACGGCTCAATACTATACGTCCATCCATGAATAATATATAGCTCTTTTTTCATCTCATAACCCCCACTTTGCCCGGCGTTTCTTGGCCGCTGGTTCTTGACGCGGTAATTTGGCGGCATCGGCGGGATTTTCGAGCAAGTGCTCAATCACGCCCTCCAGGTATTGGCTGCCCTTGAAAAGCA
>JARKOR010000090.1 GCA_029975625.1 Nanosynbacter sp.
CGAAACCGCATGGAGGAGTACCCAAGTGGCTGAAGGGGCGGCTTTGCTAAAGCTGTAGTATGGGGCGACCTGTAGCGGGAGTTCGAATCTCCCCTCCTCCGCCAGGAAGGAAATTATAATATGAACGAGCAGCCTGAAGAAATAACTCAAGAGAACCAATTACAACCAGCTGACTCTGGGCAAAACGAGACGACTAATCTTCATGAGCCGATTTCCTGGCAGGCGACAGAGGCAACCCATGAGGCGCGAGGAATGGTGTGGTACACCGTCTTTGCGGTTATCGTGGCTGGCTTGATGGCTCTTGCAATTTTTGTCTTCCAAAGCATTACGTTTGCAATTTTACTGCCGGTCATGGCGGTGGCGGTTATCGTACTATCAATACACCCGCCAGCAATTATTGTCTACTCGGTTAGCCCTAAGGGTGTGTATGTAGCGGACAAACTGTACGATTTTAGCGAATTTCGTGCCTTTGGCGTCATTCGTGAACCGCGAGGTGATTCCATTATCCTCCTACCTGTTAAGCGTTTCTCACCTGGTGTGACGCTATATTTTAAGGAAGAAGACGGAGAAAAGATTGTCGATATGCTTGGCGCGCGCCTACCTATTCAAGAGGTAAAGCCAGATGGACTTGAACGGTTTATCCGGTTCGTTCGACTGTAATTACGACATCCTTGCGGCTATACAGCAACAGCAGAACATGATACAATAACAAAGATATTTACGGAGAGATGGCCGAGTGGTTGATGGTACCGGTCTTGAAAACCGGCGTGGGGCGACTCACCGAGGGTTCGAATCCCTCTCTCTCCGCCAAGCACAGTAACTCCTCTGGAGTTATTTTTTATACCAACAGTTTATGGTGTGAAGTCGCCACGCCTAATCTTATCCATAAGAGGTGCTGCCTTTTTACTGATATGAATGTTAAGATCTTTATTCTTCATCACGGCGTCGGTTCGTGTAGATAGGTCTAATAATCCTCCCGCGAGCTTAGGCTTCAAAGCTGAGCTCATATGGGCGGTTGAGCTCCTAGCGGCCTGCATGAGTAGCTTAAGACCGTCTGGATCCGTAACGGCGATATCTTCGTCACGATACTTTCCATCCGCAATCCACTCCTGTATATAGCCTATGAGGGCGTCTTCTGAGGTGATAGTCCCTTTGGCGATCTCATCAATTAGCCGTCCACCAATAAATGGCGCTTTACCCTTAACCCCTGACTTAGCAACCGATGAAGAAATAGTTGTCTTGAACTCCGATAGCGCTCCACCTGATTCCTGGATAATCTGCCTTACCTGTTCAACCGTCCCAACAGCAATCTGCTCCTCAATAGCTGCCTCGCGCGTGAAGGTATTAGAACTATCAAATACCCGACCCTTGACCGTGAAGGTTTGGCCTAGGGCATGCTTCTGTCTTTGTTCAGATGACAGGTTGAAGTGCTTAATGATTTGTGCCCCCTCCTCGACTGATTTTCCATAATCATTGCGCATTGTTGTAATAGCTGACGCTAGGGCCGCATCCATACCTTGTCGATAGCCGTCGGAGGCCTTGCCATAAATACCGGCCGCAGCCTTCTGGAGGTCGACACTTGCTTCCATTCTTTCTGCGAACATTTGGTTTAGCTGGCGCTGGTTGTTGTTCTTTCGTATGCTCTGGATAGCAACATCTTCATATAATACTTGAGTCTGCCTGGTAAGCTCTTGCTCGTGCTTTTCAATAGCCTTCGTAATCCTCTTACCGGCAACAGGAAGTTTTTGACTGAAGGTTGGCGCGATATCCGTTGGTACCTTTCCGCCCTTCATCTCATCATAGCGGTTACTTGCCTGTTGCGACAACAGCTCGGACCTGTCCGCCGTGTGTCGCTGTCTCAGATCGTGTCGTTTGTATGCGCTACTATCGTGATACGTATTCTCTGCCCGTTTGTCGGCGTCGGCGGCTTGGTCTTTCAGGAGGCGACCGCGGTTATCCAAATACCGGGCGCTCCTTCTGGCTGCACCATATCCCCCGCCGGTATACCATGCACGTCGTGCGCGTTTACCTAAACCACCTCCTCCTTCATCGTTTTTCCATTTTTCACGATTTTTTGCCATTCTGTCGTAGCTATTCATAGCCATAACCTTGCTCTTATTCTTTGCCCACTCTTTCGATTTATCCACCATCCCCTTAGCCGGGTCATTGACGATGCCTGCGAACCGATTCAAGAGGCCGCCACCCAGTTTCATAATGAAAGGCGTAATAGCCAGTGGCGCCAAGAGGACAGCAAAACCAAGGATAAATATCACGATTGATTGCGCATTTGTCATAATTATCATGCCAGCCAAGGTTGCGCCGCCAAAAACTGCTGAGAATGCCGGGAAAAATACTAACATTACGAGGAAAGTATCTTTCCATTTGTCGAATAACTTTTCGGTTCCCGGTAATAAATAAGCCACGAAAGCCAGTGGAGAAATTACCACTAAAATCACGATGAGCGCCTGACGGGCGGCCATAACAAGAAGGGCAACTAACAGAGATAGAAATAGCATTGCCAGAATTGGGATGAAAAATGGCGTGGCCGCCGCAGTACTCCCACTAACGGTCGCGACACCCGCAACGGTCAGCGCGCCACCGGTTAAGAACGCCTGAGTAATACTAGAGATAGAGATCATACCGGTGAAATTTGACTCGCCATTCTGAAGCAAAGACTTAGTAATGTTGTCAAAGACATCTTTGACGGTAATCCCGGCAATATTAGAGAGGTCCACAAGAACTACACAAATAAAGTAAGATAGGTTCACTAAAATCGCCGCGACAATCAGACGAGGAGCCATCTTTTTAATGCCATATGAGCT
>JARKOR010000117.1 GCA_029975625.1 Nanosynbacter sp.
GCGATACAATCGACCCCCATCTCTTTGACAGGAAAATCGTTGCCGCCTTCTTCGAGCTTATCGCCAAAGAATAATATTTCCTCTTTGCTCGCGCCGGTCGCTTCCATAAGTTTACGCATGCCATACGCTTTATTGACGCCCGGCTTCGTAATATCAAGGCTGGTCGTACCGGCTGTTCGTACTTCAAACTCAGGAATCAACGCTTTGACGGCCTCATTCAGAAGTCGTCTTTTTTCAATATTTGCTTTAGCCCAAGCATATTTCGCCTCTGGAGTTGCTTGCTGCCCAAGCGCGGAATAGGTAATTTGGCTCAAGCGATCCTCAATTATCTCGCCTGCCGGGTTTGCTTCCCACATGTCAAGCTTTTTGGCGGATGTTTCAATGGCCTCGAAAATACGTTCTTTTTGCTCCGGGGTCAGATCCTCTTGGTATTGGAGCGTCCAGGCGCCGTCGACGTAGCGATAGTAACGCGTACCGCATGTCGGCATGATATGGAGCCTCGTAAGGTCAACTCCTGGGATTTGTTCGATTTGCCGAACCGTGTTAGGGTAGATTGTCGAATCAAATCCCGTCCCTGAAATGATACAAACATCATAGCCCTGCATTATCTTTGCGAGCAATTCAGCCATTCGTGCCGTTGCGGGCATTTTTGATACGACAATGGTATCGTCCGAGTCAAATGCTAATATTTTTTTCATGATTCACCCCTTTCAGTTATGAGCGTAAAAGTGTTTTTACCTTTTTTAATTAAATCCCGATTTCGCACGGTCCGATCTTCGTATACTTTCTCTCCATTGACAGAAATAGCCCCGGACGAAAGCAGCCGTTTTGCCTCGCCGTTCGACGAAACGACTCCCGATGAGGTGAGCGCCTCGATGACGCTATTGCCCGGTAGGGCGGTTGGAATTTCGTGTGCAAGCACCGCAATGTCTTCGTCAGACAACTCCTCGGTGTTGCTGCCGCCAAATAGTACATCGGTGACGCGCTCAGCTGATTCCCGTCGTTTTGTGCCGTGGACGATATCGGTTACCTCGCGGGCGAGGGCCTTCTGCGCGGAGCGGGCACCCGGATTAACGGCGTGGTTTTCGGCGATAGCTTCAATGGTTGATTTGTCGAGCATTGTGTATATTTTCATGTAGTCAATCACCCCTTCGTCGTCCACATTGAGCCAGAATTGGTAAAATTGATACACGCTTGTTTTTTCGGGGCTTAGCCAGATGGCGCCGCCTTCGCTCTTGCCGAATTTTTGCCCGGTCGCCTTGTTTATCACAAGAGGCGTGGAATATACGTGCGCCTCACCGGCTTCGAGTTTACGAATCAGCGTTACGCCTGTCGTGGAATTGCCCCACTGGTCGGCGCCGCAAAGCTGCAACGTGACACCGTGTTCTCGGTAAAGATGAAGGAAATCATAACCCTGAATGAGCGAGTAGCTAAACTCGGCGTAACTAATGCCACTACCACCTTCGCCAATGCGTGTCTGAACGAATTCTCGGTCAAGTAACTGAGTCATTGGCATATGCTTGCCAATTTCATGGAGGAAATCGATATAGTTGATATGCGCGAACCAGTCGGCATTATTAACAATCTCCAGATCTTTGCCGGAAAAGAGATGGCGATATTGATCGATGATTGCTTCGCTGTTCTCTCTCACTGTTTCCGCCGAGCGTAACTCTCGCTCGTCTTTTTTCCCATCCGGATCGCCAATCATTCCCGTTGCGCCGCCAACAAGCAGATACACTTCATGGCTGTATTCCAGGAACCAACGAACCATCATGGCAGCAGCTAAATTGCCGATAGTCATACTATCCGCACTTGGGTCGACACCGAAATAAAGCTTTCGTGGTACATCTACATCTTCGGGATTCTGAAATGTCGTTTGGTTGGTAAATCCACGCCATGCTAATTCTTCTGATAATCGCATCTTTCCTCCTCTTTATGTCAGATTATAGCAAGTTTTATTGCTTGTGGCGAGGACTTGGTGGTGTATAATAGGGAATGAAATAGTGCTTATGAGAGGAACTAAGTGAACAAGACGAAATCGAAAAGCAAGCGTATGAGCGTGTATGCAAACCTTGTACATAAACGCCGCACTAAGAAAGATGCCGCGTCTAGGAAACGTGCCGAGTATTTGGCTACGTTGCCAAAGCATCCGGTGAAGCGTTTTTTCTATCGCTTGCATCCTAAGCGAGTATTTGCGTATTGGTTCTCAAGGCGCGGGTTGATGATGATGCTAAAAATTGCTGGAGTGGGTATTCTTCTAGCTGTGCTGTGCGTGGGCGGACTTTTTGCGTACTACCGTAAAGATATCGACAAGATTCGTCCTGGTGAAATTGCCAAACGCGTCCAAACGACCGTTACGAAGTATTACGACCGAAATGATGAGCTTTTGTGGGAAGATAAGGGTACAGGCAACTATAAACTGGTCGTCGAATCTGACCAAATAAGCGACTACCTTAAGAATGCAACGGTTGCGATAGAGGATAAGGACTACTACAAGCACAATGGGGTTAGTATATCGGGATTGACCCGTGCGTTTATTAGTAACGCTTCAGGCAATCAAGTACAGGGTGGATCTACATTAACTCAGCAGCTTGTAAAACAGGTTTTCTTCTCAGAAGAAGCGGGTGAGCGGGGTATTAAAGGAATTCCGCGAAAAATCAAAGAGACAATTCTGGCGATTGAAGTGGAGCGAATGTATAACAAAGATCAAATCTTAACGCTCTACCTGAATGAATCGCCGTATGGAGGAAGACGGAATGGCGCCGAGTCTGCGGCTCAGACGTACTTTGGTCATAGCGCCAAAGATCTGACGCTTCCAGAGGCTGCGCTGCTTGCTGCGATTCCGCAAAATCCGTCAGTCTACAATCCATACAATACTGACGGACACGAAGCCCTCATTGCCCGCCAGCATACCGTGCTCGACTATATGGCTGAACAGGGTTACATCACTAAGGATCAGGCGACTGAAGCAAAACAATATCCAATACTCGATAACATTAAGCCGCTATCTGATCAGCTCGAGAATATTAAGGCTCCGCATTTCGTGTTGATGGTTCGCGCGCAACTTGAGCAGGAGCTCGGTAAAGCAGTTGTTGGGCGCGGCGGCCTAACAGTCAAGACTACCCTTGATTTGCGCGTGCAGACTAAACTTGAAGAAGAGGTAACGGCATTCTTTGATTCAGGAAAACCAGAGGCTGCGAATATAGGAAATACTGCCGCGACAGTCGAGGACACGCAAACAGGTCAAATCATAGCCCTCGTGGGTAGCCGCGACTTTAATTATCCGGGTTACGGCCAGGACAACGCCGCGCAGTCGTTTATTCAGCCAGGTTCAACCATCAAGCCGTTTGTGTACGCTCAACTGTTTAAAGACAAGGGAGCCGAAAACCAAAATTACGGGAGCGGTTCGATACTCCGCGATGAAAATATAGACAAGATTTACGGCGCGAAGCTCAATAACTGGGACAATACTTTCATGGGAAACTTGACTATTCGTCGTTCGCTCGCATTGTCTCGTAACATTCCAGCAGTGAAAGCGATGTATATCAGCGGTATTGAAGAAACTATTGCTGGTATCCGTGAGATGGGTAATACCGAGTATTGTGCGCCAGAAGAGGCGGCGGG
>JARKOR010000131.1 GCA_029975625.1 Nanosynbacter sp.
CCAAGGCGGTCTGGGGAGCCTGACCGGGCGTCAAATCGGCAGCATCCGGCTGGCCGTTGGCAAATCGTTAGCAAAACCAACCATCACAGAGGAAGGAGGGAAGCAGATAAGCATCATCTGACTACCCGCTTCACTGGTAGCGGCTTCAGACCAACAGACGAACAAAGCGGGTAAACCCAAGAAAACAAACGACTTTTCGGTCGTTTGTTCGAATAAGATCATTGTGGCTCCCAATATAGACAGACGTCCGAACAATTACGAGCTACTGGAGCCAACCCTCCAACAGCTGAAATGGCTGGCGGCGCAGTCTGTCGAGATCTTGGCTGTGGTGGCGCCTGAGAGTCCAATGCCCTCAGATAGACCTCGGCGTCTGCGTCGGCGCTTCTCCCCAGAGGAGGTCAAAGAGATGGCTCAGCAGTACCAGGACGGTGTCACTACGCCTCAGCTGTGTGCGGAGCACGGGATCTCGAAGACGGGGATCTTGAGGTTGCTCCGTGAGGAGGGGGTGGAGGTGCGGCGTCAGACCGCGACCGACGGTGTGGTCGCAGAGGCGGTCGAGCTTTACGAAGCAGGTATGCCGGTTACTCGTATCGCTGAGCAGTTGAGTGTGTCTGGGAGCGCGCTTCGGCGTAGCATGCTGAAAGCTGGCGTGGAGATGCGGCCGAGAGGCGGGTACCGCCCGGCTCCGCTTGCTGGCTAAGGCTGACATGAAGTGGCTCGATTCCGATCGGCTGGTCGAGGAAGCCGCGCTGCATCAAGGACGCTTCGGTGCCTGGTTGTGGGCTACAGCATGGATGGCTTAGTCATGCGGACGAGGGTAAGTCCGTTCATGTCCACGGAAGACCACGTAGGGGTGTCGGTTCTGGCTCAACCTTACGAACTGCTAGTCTGTAGCCAGTTGGACGCTGGAGTTGCATCCGGATTAAAAAAGTGCTACAATAGAGTATTTAATTTTCAATCTCGAACTGATATAATTGAACTTGCAAACTGCAACTATTGATTTTGAAGGAGGTGCCGTATGAGTGAAACGCTGAAGACCTACAGAGTGAATGACGAAATAAGCCTAGTCCCTGATGGTGGAACTGTAGATTTCCTCAATGTATACGGCATTACAGAGGCTGCGGCGCAGGATCGAGTGCTGAGAGGGTTTGCTAACGCGTTGGCGGAGGCTGAGCGAGCACGGGCAAGACGGCGAGCTTTACAGCATCGCTACGATGCTGAGCCGGGTGTGGAGCCTGAGTGCTGAGGTGTTTAGACGATTTCCAGGGAGTGTATTGCGGTATTTTGGATTACGTTGATTTGGATATGGTCGCGATTGCATACTCCGGATTCCAGCCCCTCCGAGGTACGATAAACGGGGTCGCCTTCCCTAAACGCTCCTCGCACAGTTGTGAATTGTGGAGAGCCGTCTGACTTCCGTGCACGTTGAACAAGGTTATTTATTGCGCCGCAGTCGAGTTCGCGAGTGTAGTAGTTCTGTTTCAGTCGTTGCCTCTTTTCCAACGGCATTTCGTCGCACATTTCCTTGACGACCTCCTCCAGGAGCCTGCGATCTGTGATAAGAGTGAGGTCTAGGCAGTTGTTCAGATCGATTACCGCCTGAAATACAATAGGGGTGCCACCGTACTTCGTTATGGCGTGCAACCTGGCCCACTCTTCAGCTCGGTCATAGTCGCCCTCCCAGAAGTACGCGCCATGTCCAAGCCAGTCACCGGAAAAGTTGGTGACTGGAATGCCTTCTGTCAAGTGCTTCTTTGCGAAGACACTTGAGGTTCCGTGGTAACCCCAGACGAGGCCGTTTGGAAGCTCACTCATGACCGTCTCCATTCGCCTCGAGTCTTACTGCTTGGCGGAATCACACTGATGTGATTTTGCTGGCAGCGTATCACGCTAGCTCG
>JARKOR010000132.1 GCA_029975625.1 Nanosynbacter sp.
TCTATTTCAATGGATATTTTCGAATGCTTTCCAAACGGTTTCCGTTTGCGATTTACTACAAAACTGTCGACCAGGAAGTCCTGGTTTACGCGGTGCTTGACTGCCGGAGAAGTCCGGCCTGGACAAGAGGGAGGTTGGGAGCGGAGTAAAGGGATGTGGGAAGTTGATTTTATCAACAACGTCCTCACAAGGGGCCTACCAAATATTTTAGCGATAGATCGTAAGATCAATAGGTTATTGATGCTAAGATGACAATATGACAACGTCCCCGGAAGGACTAAGTTTTCCTCGAACCTCGGTCCTTAGGTTGCCTTGAGGGGTAATTGGTATTACGTCCCCGGAATATTCTACGGGAGACGCATAAAAACCAAGCGGGGCTTCGTTGGAAAATAATCAATCCAGGTTCTCGCACCTGGTTTTAGGTTGTCCTCGGGCCTCGAGCCTCGTACCTGTATTAAGGCGAAGGAAGATTGAGTAAGAGAATGGGGAGTGAAGAGGTAATTGCAATAATGCAAGCCTGACCCCAAGATCTTTTCAGCGAACGGTGCGGACTGGAAAGCAAGTGGTGGTTAGCATCTCTGCCGGTGGAGCTTCCAACGGACTGGATGACTTTTGTTGATACACCGTTGACGGGGAAGGAGCTTGCCAAGGTCAAGAGGAACATGGAGCGGCAGACGGCTCGAAGGGACTGGCTCCTTCATTAAAAGGTTCCTGTCCCTCAGAAGGCCCGCAACCGGAGGTGCCGGTGGGTAATTTTTCTCAATTCTTCGGTAGGCAAGTCTGAGGCGAGCGGACTTTGATGAATAAGTTACATGACTTACCAACATCCCCTCAGGGGTCCCAACGGCCTGTTAGGCCCCAGAATATACAACTCGCGGATCTTTACAAGAGTTGTTTTTAGATAGATTGACAAATCAACAACGTCACCTTAGGGTCCTCAGGAAATTGGGGATAAGAAAAAAACGCGTGGAAAAGAGTTCCTCATTAAAAGGTGCCTATCCCCTAAGGGTCTTGGCTGCAGTGGGGTGATCTGCTTGGAGAATGGTACCGTTGGGACCTCAGACAGAAACAAACGAATAGTAAAAAACTCGCTGATGCTTTACTTCCGTCAGCTCTTGATACTATTCGTCGGTCTCTATACCGTCAGGATCGTCCTCGATCAACTGGGGGTTGAAGATTACGGCATCTATGGCGCAGTGGGTGGCCTGGTCGCCCTAAGTGCATTTTTGCCAGGATCGCTGGCATCTGCGACACAACGATTTTTTTCATTTGCACTGGGTGAAAAAAACGGCAAGCGGCTGCAGAAAACGTTTACGGTCAACCTGGCACTATACAGTGCAGTAGCTCTGATTGCATTCATCATCCTTGAAACTGTTGGACTCTGGTTTGTAAATACACAACTAGAAGTGCCGGATGGCCGGCTTGAAGCAGCGAAGGCTCTGTATCAGTACGCCTCAGTGGCTTTTTTGTTAAGTGTGTTCACAACGCCCTTCATGGCCATTATCATGGCCCATGAAGATATGAAGATATATGCTTATATTTCTATCTTCGAAGCCTTCATGATGCTTGGGGTAGTGTACCTTCTCCAATACATTGCCTGGGACAAGCTTGAACTATATGGTCTTCTGGTGCTGTGTGTCGGAATGATAAATGCCATGTTGTATATTGGATTTTGTCTGAAGAGATATGACGAATGCCAGCTGAGAAAAATGTATTGGGACTCAACGCTGCTACGCGAAATCATTGGATTTACTGGATGGACAGTGTTTGGGCAGATTTCTACTGTCGCCAGAACTCACGCAATTACTGTTTTACTGAATCAGTCGTTCAGCCCCGCTGTGGTCGCCGCAAGGGTTATTTCAGTGCAAATCGCCAGCAAAGTTAATATTTTTTCTAGCAACTTTAACGTAAGTTTATATCCACCTATCATAAAAAGCTATGCTGCTAATGAAAGGCAGGATATGTTCGCGTTGATCACCGGCGGTTCAAAAATAACGTTTTTTCTGCTTTGGGTGTTTGCCTTGCCAATGATCATTGAAATGGAAGCCATTTTGGGTGTTTGGCTTGCTACGGTCCCGGCAGATGCCGTACTTTTTTCCCAACTCTCATTAGTCGAGGCACTAATCCTGTCAATAAGCATGCCGCTGACAGCTGCTGCCAGGGCACCGGGCAAAATGAAAGGTTACGAGCTGTCACTCGGAACCATACAGATAGGGATATTTATAACCGCGTGGGCGGTTATAGCTGCCGGCGCTCCTGCCTACAGTGTATTTGTTGTTGCGATTCTGGCCAATATTCTGATGTTTGGTGTGCGGCTATACCTGATAAAAAGACTTATAGCGTTTCCGATCGCTGCCTTTTTAAAGAGTACGGCACTGCCTGTAATGGCGATCATTTTGGTAACTGCACTTCCAATATATATATTCAATAAGATACTTCCCAAGGGCTTTTACTGGGCTTCTCTTTTGATATTCATCAGTTTTGTTTTGTCAACAGTTGCTATGTATTATATAGGCCTAGACAAAGAATGGCGCTTGAAGATAAAGGCTATGATCCGTTCACGAATGCCTTGGTTGCAAAGAGCATGAAGAATATTCTGATTTTAGGCGGTACCGGTGCCATGGGCAAGCACCTGGTTCAGTTGCTTGCCGAAAGGGGCGATAAGGTCACGGTAACAACTCGAGCCCGACGTGAGTCATCCGCTTACATTGAGTACATTCAAGGTAATGCCAGGGAAGACAGGTTCATAGAGCCATTGCTGGAACGTCAATGGGATGCCATCGTCGATTTCATGGTGTACAGCACGTCGTTTTTCCGGCAACGTGTACCGAAGTTACTTGAGGCAACCGGGCAATACGTGTTTCTGAGCTCCGCACGGATTTATGCAGATTCTACGACGCCGATCCAGGAAGATTCTCCTCGCTTGCTCGACAGTTCAAACAATTTAGAGTTTCTTAATACAGATGAATACTCTCTGGCTAAAGCAAGACAAGAGGACCTCTTAAAGCAGTCCGGCAAAAAGAACTGGACGATCATTCGTCCATACATTACCTACAGTGAGCAGCGTCTCCAGTTGGGTATCTTGGAAAAAGAAGCGTGGCTTTACCGTGCGCTTCAGGGCCGTACCATCGTTTTTTCAGAAGACATCATCGACAAGCTGACTACCTTAACCTATGGGCTGGACGTAGCGAGCGCTATTGCAGCTTTAATTGGAGAACCCCGTATACTGGGAGAGGCTTACCACATCACCCAGAACGATTCGGTCAGCTGGCGCCAAGTTCTTGACCTGTATCTCAAAGTGCTCGAGAAACACCATGGCCGGAAGCCTAAAGTTGCATTGCTTGATATGAAAAGGTTTTCACGCTGTAAAAAGGCAGTGTACCAGATCAAATATGACCGTATGTTTAACCGGACTTTTGATAATTCAAAAATTGCCCAATTTGTTAATGTGAACGCCTTTCACTCGCTGGAACAAAGGCTGGAACGGTGCCTTGAAGAGTTTCTCGAAAATCCAGAATTTCTGGCTATTGACTGGCGCTCTGAGGCAATCATGGATCGATACTGCTGTGAAGTAGCGAGTCTGCTAGAAATTGGCCACTGGAAACAGAGGATAAAGTATCTTCTTTACAGATTCTTTAGAATTTAAACATCTCGCAAGGTGGTTCTATGAGCAAATTTTATACCGATGAAAAAAACGTCCTTATCATTATCGCGATTCTGAAAGCGAACGGGATTAGAAAAGTTATTGCCTCGCCAGGCACGACGAATATGACTTTAATAGGCAGCATGCAACATGACCCCTACTTCCAGGTTTATTCCTCGGTGGATGAGCGGTCTGCCGCATATATTGCCTGTGGCTTAGCGCATGAAAGTGGTGAGCCGGTAGTCATCAGTTGTACTGGTGCGACCGCTTCCAGGAATTACCTTCCTGGGCTGACAGAGGCCTACTACCGTAAACTTCCGGTACTCGCGATTACCTCCACACAGGCAATTTCGAATGTTGACCACCATGTGCCACAGGTGATCGACCGCAGCTCTAAACCAAATGACACTGTGCGGTTCAGTGTAGCGATTCCGATTATCAAGGATGCCGACGACTTCTGGGAATGTGAGGTGAAAGTCAATCAGGCCATTCTGGAGCTCAAGCGCGGCGGCGGTGGGCCGGTTCATATCAATTTGCCAACACGTTATAGCCGCTCATACGAAACCAAAGAGCTTCCAAAATGCCGTGTAATGGATCGTTTCACCACAATAGACAAACTGCCGGAGCTGAAAGGCAAAGTAGCGGTGTTTGTGGGCGCCCACCGCCGATTTACGCTGGAGGAGACAGAAACGCTGGATCGGTTTTGTAGCGCCAATAATGCGGTTGTTTTTTGTGACCACACCAGCAGCTTTAAAGGAAGATACCGGGTTTTGTATTCCCTCGCAGCCAGTCAGGATCTGATAGATCTGAACGCAGAGAAACCGGATGTCACCATTCATATTGGTGAAGTGACCGGCGACTACACAAGCATTGCGATTATTGGAAAAGAGGTATGGCGCGTCAGCGAAGACGGTGAGCTCCGTGATACTTTTAGAAAACTGCGCTATGTGTTCGAAATGAATGAGAAGACTTTTTTCGAACGCTACACAGACCAATCCAAAGCCCCGTCCGATCAATACCTGAAACAATGCCAGGTACGCCTTGATCAGATTCGCCAGGAATTTCCAGAAATTCCCTTCTCAAATATCTGGGTGGCTGGGTGCATCGCACATAAGATCCCCGAGGGTTCTGTCATTCATTTTGGTATTTTGAACAGCCTACGTTCCTGGAACTTTTTTGAGTTGCCCACTTCCGTTACTTCAATGTCTAACGTCGGTGGCTTCGGAATCGACGGCGGGCTTTCAAGTCTGCTGGGTGCCTCACTGGCCAACCCGGACAAATTGTTCTTCGGCATCATCGGCGACCTGGCCTTTTTCTATGACATGAATGCGCTTGGGAATCGCCACGCCGGAAACAATCTGCGGATCATGGTGGTGAACAACGGCAAAGGGACCGAGTTCAGGCAATACAATCATGTGGCTGCTCATTTCGGTGAGCAAGCGGAAGAGTTTATTGCTGCGTCAGGACACTATGGCAATAAATCCCCGACCTTGATAAAGCACTATTCTCAGGATTTAGGGTTCAAATATATCAGTGCTTCTACGAAAGAAGAATTTGAATCTGTTTGTGGTGATTTTTTAACTAAAGATTGTCGCGATAAGCCTGTGGTTTTCGAGATATTCACCAACAGCGAGGAAGAAAGCCGAGCTTTGGAGATGGTGCGGAATATCAAGAGAGATCATATGGGAGTTGCTAAAAGTGTTGCTAAACGCCTTCTTGGGGACAAGTCAGTAAAGGCCATAAAGAAAGCTCTGGGTAAATGATGAAAATTGCAATCCTTACCCAGCCTTTGGGCCACAATTACGGCGGTCTTCTTCAAGCCTACGCCTTGCAAACTATGCTCAAGCGATTGGGACATGACCCTTTAGTCTTGGACCGGAAACACTCTCAACCGAGCTGTTTAAGGAAATACCTTAGCCCGGTAAAGAGTTGTGCCTTAAAGTATGCAATGGGTAAAAAAGATATCGAAGTTTTACCTTTCCGGCCCTCAACCGAACAGATGGATGCCATATCGAAGGAAACCAGTAAATTTGTTCGGCAACATATCAAAAAAACAGCAAAGATCTATTCAACGAGCGAGCTCAAGAGAGAGGCAATAAAACAAAATTTCGACGCCTATATCGTAGGCAGTGATCAGGTGTGGCGGCAGGAATATTCACCATGCATAACCAATTACTTTCTTGATTTCATCGATGGTGTTCCCGCCACAAAGCGCATTGCCTATGCTGCATCGTTCGGGGTGGACTTTTGGCATTTCAAGCCGCAAACGATGCGTGAGTGCAAGCGGTTGGCCCAGCAATTTAATGCTATTTCCGTGCGAGAGGATTCCGGGGTTGATCTGTGCCGGCAGCATTTAGGTGTCCAGGCGGTGCATGTTTTGGATCCCACCCTGTTGCTGGATCCGGACGATTACCGAGCATTGGTTCTTGAAAACAACGAACCTGAGAGCGCCGGGGATCTGATGACCTACATACTTGACCCTTGCTCAGAAAAGACAGCGTTGATTCAACAAATCTCATCTGCCTTGGGTTTGCGGCCCTTTTCTGTGATGCCAGACATTAAACTTACACGTGATACCCAGAATCGTATCGAGCAGTGCGTATTTCCCCCAGTAACTCAGTGGCTCCGCGGGCATATGGATGCGAGGTTCGTTATTGCTGACTCTTTTCACGGCTGTGTTTTTGCGATTCTTTTCAATATCCCTTTTATTGTAATTGGGAATAAGAAGAGAGGACTGGCTCGTTTTGTTTCACTTCTTCAGCAGTTTGATCTCAATAATCGACTGATTGGCTCATCGACAGAACTCACTGATGAACTTATTCACCAAAAAATTGATTGGGATCTGGTGAATCAGAATCGCTCTATTCTGAAGAATTTTTCAATTAACTTTCTTCGTATTAATTTAAATAGCTCGGATATTTCTGGAACTGGAAGATAATTATTATTCATATGATCGCATTGTGATTGTCCTCTAAAAGTAACTAAAAGCGATTCCAGGATAATATGATTATTACTCTCTATTTTGAGAATTGTCCTCTGTCATGTCATTACTTACATAAAGCAATGAGGAGCCAACAGTGGTCGAGATTCCATTCATTGCTTAAAACTTTCAGGCTCGGATTTATCTTAAACACAAATATAGAGGCGCAAAGCTTTGGGAAATAGGTGAGCGTTTTGGTTTAGGAGAATCCGCAGTGTCTCAGACGTATCTTAGGCCATTGTGGAGATGGAGCGCGATCAGGATTTAAGGACTGCTTGTCGATTCCTTGGAGCGAGACTTAATTCGTCAAAAGTGCAGGTTTGGCACCATGTCTTTTCTGATCAATGTTATTTAGAGTCATTGCAGAAGTACGGTGGGTTTTAGTCATGTACTTATCAAGAGGCTATATTGTATCAATTTATTCGCCTCGGTCTTTAAACCATGATTATAAGCATAATTATACCAGTATTCAATTTGGAAGGCTATATTTCACGGTGTCTTGAAGCCATTTTTTCGCAGGATCTAGATTCTGTCGAGGTAATTATCGTCAATGATGGCTCAACAGATAATTCATTGAATGAAATAAGAACTGTAATTGATTATTTTAAGCCCGAAAATGTGCTAGTTTTAAATGTGGCAAACAAAGGGGTTTCAAGCGCAAGAAACCTAGGACTCGTCACTGCGCGTGGAGATTATATCTATTTTCTCGATGGTGATGACATTGTCTCTCAGGATTTTCTTAAATCAACAAAATTTATAATCAGTTCGCAGTCGCCAGAAATGCTAATATTTGGCTTCAACACAACGAAACCGGATTTAGAAATTTTGCAGCGATATGAAGATAGATTCAACTTCCCTGACGAATTGATATCAAATACTGATTTGTTGAATAGAAGGTTGGATGACAAGATACTCGTATGCGTTGGTACGGTGATATATAAGCGAGACGTGTTGCAAAAACACAGCTTGCAGTTGCATGAAGGCACGAGTTATGGTGAGGATTTGGAGTTATTTTTAAAGTATTGCTCATGCGTGAAAAATGTACATGTTGTTAGCAAGGTGCTACTCAATTACGTTCAACGGCCATTGTCAGCAATGAATAATAAACGATCGATAAAATATGATGCAATCACTTCCTTAGAACGTGTAGTTGCCTTTTGGGAGCACAATTATATAGATGCGCATCTTATTAAGAAGCTTCACTCTGTTTTTATTCCAATAGCTTTGCTCAGGATGGCAATGGAGGCAGTTGAAAAAAAAATGTCTGTGGAAGCAGGCACTTTAATCAGAAAAGATATGATGTCTCGGCTTGACCCCATTGTCTTTTGCGAATTTAGGGGGCGAAGAAAAATACATTATTTGCTATTGAAGATACTTAGACACTCACCAAGATTTTTTACTTTTTTAATACAGTTAAATGTTGCCACAAAAAAAAGATTCCGCTCATCCCTTAAAAGAGGAAAGAGCGCGTCCTCCAAGCTTTTCAGCAAAAATATTCATGCACGACTAGACAACAAAAAAATCAACTCTCACATAAAAACGTTTAAACTATTTTCACGATCAGATAGCGAGCGCTAGGCTTGCAGTGGAGCCATATATTCTGACATAATGTATGGCTAAACAGGGGACAATATGCATGCGCGCAATAACAGAAAATAGAACAATAATACTATCTTTCGTTGTTTATTTGGTGTTATTGACGACAAGCTATTATTTCAAGACTGATCTTATTAAATTCTTAGCAAACACGTATGTAGTCCTGACCCAGATTATATTGTTTTCTTATTTACTTCGAAATTTGACATTTTTAAATAAAATTGATGTTTTTTTATTTTCAGCATTAACTTCTCTCATTTTAGCTGGGTATATTGTAAATTATGGCGTATTCGACTTAGAAGTTAGCCTAAAATATTTTGGAATGCCACTTTATTATTGTTCGGGTGTTGTAGCTTCAAGGAAGGCGAAACTTGCAACAAGTTACTTAGATGTCATCCCGGCCCACATTTACATATTGCTTTTATTACCAATAATTGTCTATGTTTTAGATATCGTTTTTTTTGGTGATACTTTCGTGGTCGAGGGTCGTAGTGTGTCAATATTTTGGAACAGAAATAGCACTGTATTTTATTCAGTTGTAGCATCTTTTTCGATTCTACTAAGCATTAAACTGCGAAGATTTTTTTTAGGGTACATAATAATCGTAGTCGTCCTCTACAATACTATTGGTGCATTTATAGGTTTGGGTCTCGCATTTATCATACAATCAGTCAGAAGATATAAAATAAAATCATTATTATATTTAGTCATTATCACTAGTATCATCGTTATTGTTGGTAAGGCTGGAATCTATTATAAAGTTCCCATTGTAACAAGGGCTTATGGTATGTTTCAAAATCTGCAATATGTAAGTACATCGTCATCTATAACTTCGATAGAAAAAACCAATTACCTTGATTTGATGGCAAAAACTGAGTCTACAGAAACATCTTTTTTATTCCGAATTAAGCATTGGGCCGAAATTATACGAATGTACACAAACTCAAATATCGAGCAGAAATTCTTCGGGCTTGGAATTGAAAGCATCAAGAAACACTCGTCGAGGGAAATTCGCGCACACAATGACTATCTTAGAACTTTTGCAGAACTAGGGCCAATCTACTTTCTCTTTTTTCTATATTTTAATTTCTTGGCTATTAAACGAATAGCTCACAGCATGGCTTTTTTCCCATCTGTTATCGTTTTATTCTATTATTTTACTGAAAATTTAATAGATAATTTTATCGCTATATCGATGTTTTATTACTTTCTCGGCTTATTTTCAGAGTTTACGCCATATTGGGCAGAGCTACCAGGGCAAGTTCGCCCCATAACCTTAAATATATCAAGACCCTTCAATCTTCCAAGCTCCAACAATTAGGTGGATACTAGGAAGTTGTTGTGCAAGTGAGCCAATGATTAACATAGTATGCGGCAATTATAAAACCGTATTTAATATTTTTCTTCATAATATCGAGGAAAAATCAGTTCACTATTGCATATGTGGCAATTATGAAAATCTTCCCAACACAACAAACCATGATGTTGATATTTGGGTATCCGACATTAACATCGCCTATGAATGTTTAAAGATTTCTGCAGAAGTAGCTGGACTTAAGCTCTACCTATCAAATCAAACTGCAAACGGTTATAATCTTTTTCTCTACAGGGAGTCTGTCAATTTTATCGAAATATTTCATTTCGATTTGCTTCAAAATTGCAGTTGGTTTTCGTTTATACCTCTCGTCAGCAAATCAATAATCGCAAATAATATTCGCCGGCATAATAATTTCTGTGTTGCTAATGACGAAATTGAAATGGCTATGCATCTGTTTTATCCATTAGTCACCAATGGTGTCATCAAAAAGAAATACAGAGAAAAGATTTATTGTTATAGGAATAGTGCACTATTATTGGATTTAACAACACAACTTTTTGGGAAGAAATATAGCAAATCTCTAATGGACTGTATTAGTAATAAAAAATGGGAGTCAATAGAGAGCAGCAAAAATAAACTTCGTTGCCTTTTGCTATTTAACATTCTTATGGGAAGGGTGCGTCCAACTCTTTATACTTTTTTTTCATTCATAAAATCAAATATAACTAGGATCGTAAGGCCATCAGGTTTATTTATAGCTTTTATTGGCCTTGATGGGGCGGGAAAAACAACCTTAATTAATTCCTTAAATCAGTTTTTTCAAGATGGATTTGCTAGCGGAAAAGTTAAAAACTACTATTGGCGTCCTTATTTATTGCCAGAGCCTGGACGGTTGATTAGTTGGTTCCGAAGGAATGAGCGTACCGAATTTACAGGAGCTTCTACCGATTTTTTTGATTATCGAGTCGCAAAAACTAAACACTCTATATTTAAATCCCCATTCTATCTTCTCAAGTTTTTCTATTATCTTTTAGATTTTATTTTGGGTCGCTTAAAGTACCAAGGTGCCTGGTCTCGAGGGGGGGTTGTTTGTTTCGATAGATATTATTATGATCTTTTGGTATTTCCTGAGAGATTTGGTTTTAAAGTCCCTAAGAGTTTGATTCGTTTTTTTTCTCATTTTATTCCAAAGCCAGACATATGTTTTTATCTTTACTCACCATCGAAAGTTTTGTTCGAAAGAAAAGGCGAGATCACTGAACATGAAATTATGCGACAGACCGTCGAATATGATCGTCTCTCGATGGAATATTCTAATATCATAAAAGTAGACACCACTAAATCTATTGATGAAACGCACACTGAGATTATTAATTGTTGCCTTGTGACAATGAGAAGCAGACATGTTGGCAAATAATTTCGACTGTCGCATTCCTGCCTTAATCAATATTCATCGGCCAGATACTGCATCGTGTTTGGTTATTGTTCAGGGTAATGCTCCCATTGAGAGACATAATGACAAATATAAAAATGTTGCTTGGATCAAAAATCCATCATATCTCTGTTATAGTGAGCAAATATATACTGATAAAGAATACATAATTCTCCTTGCTGATAGTTATAAATACAAGAAAATAGCTTCAGAAAAATTAAGAAAACTTGGTTTCCATCGATCAGATGCTCGGATAATTTTTCCTAGCTTAAACAATCCTCGATGGGTTTTCCCAAACAGAGGACCCTATCTTCTTAAAGTGGGGCGGTTAGTTAAACCAAGTCGCTTAATTGCTAAGATAGCTTGGGCTTTAATGCGTATTCTTTATCGCCTACGGTTGCACAGGTTGGTTTTTCCATCAGAAATATTAGTATTTACCAAGGATATAAATGCTAACTATCAAGGATCGCTGCCTATTGGCAAAACTATTTCAAAGGCTATTGGAAGCGATCATTTCGATTTTGTTTTGTATACCGGCGTCGCAGGTGATTTGATGAAATTTACCGCGCAGGTAATGGACCGAGTTGGAAATAAGTTGGCCTTTGTTAAAATGGGTTTTTCAACTGGTGCCGCCCTGCAAATACAAAATGAGAAAAAATGTCTTCGGGAATTGAACAAACATAGTTTTCTGGAGTTTAATCTCCCAAAACTAATTTCTGAAGGTAAAGATCACGAATTCGCATGGAATTACTTGATCCAATCTTCTGCATCTCCTACGTTTAAGTCGTGGACAAAAAAACTTAACATGAATCATGTATCTGCCTTAGGCGAACTTTTCAACAAAACAGTCGGCGAAAAGACATCCGTTAGCTCTCAATTTGAAACTTTGCTGTGTAACTTTAAGACTCTTTCTCGTCAGAGTGAAAAACTTACACTGATTGCTGATGTTTGTGATTCGATTATCTGTTTGATTGATGTTTATAAGGAGATTGAAATACCTCTTGGTGGCTCTCATGGTGATTTCATACCTTGGAATGTTCTGTTTTCAACGAAAAGTATGTTTATTTTTGATTGGGAAAATTATAACAATAGATTACCTGCGTGGGATCTGCTAAATTATATTTTTCATGTCGAGATAATTGTCAATCGCTCAAATACTGATCAAATCAGTTCAAGGCTTTCACTTAAAGAACTAAAATACTCTCGACAAATACAAGAGTATTTTTCGCTGCTTGATATGAATAAAAGTATCTACAAAGTATGCCTACAATATTATCTTTTAGAAATTTTATATTATTATCTCAATTACGAAACAAGGCAGTTGAAAAACAAACAACCACCGCACTTGGCTTCTGAATTTGCCGAAAAAGCCTATCATGTTTATAAGTGCATATTTGTAAACTAATTTACAGATGCTGGTTCACAAGTGTCCCAACGTTTAACTTAATAGACCAACTGGTTATCGTTATTGCTGGTTTAGTTTTCGTAGAATGATTCTGCAACTACCCGTATTAATTCATTCGTTCAAGAATTGTTACGCTCAAGAACTGTTGAATTCCGTAGAGACTGGCCTCAATTTTCAGTCTTTTCTTCATAGTGGCGATAAGCACGTACACATGGTCCCCTCCTCCATACAGTGCTGTAGGAAGTTGACTGGACCTCTGGATCGTTTTCAAGTCGTTAAATGGCATTTTTTCGATTTCTCTCAATGTTTTCGGTAAATTACGCTTTATAAGCGATTCAACGTTGGGACACTACTGATGCTGATTAGATAATCTAGCAATTCTTGCGCCCAAATTTTGAAATGAGGAAAAAATGCGCGTAATCGTATTGAATAATTACTTTTATCTTCGTGGGGGCTCTGAAAGAGTTTTCCATGATGAAATGGCTATTCTTGAAAAAAAGGGGCACAAGGTCGCCGCTTTTTGTAGGGCACACCCATCTGACCCAGAATATCCTCTATCCAAATTTTTCCCCAATGATATCCAGACTCAAAAACTTTCCAATTCGCTCAAGGGCTTGAAGACCGTTTTTAATCTTTTCTACTCCAATGAGGCCAAAGGGGGGTTATCTCGGCTTCTCGATACGTGGCCAGCAGATCTTGCCCATGCCCACAACATCTACGGCAGACTAACCACTTCCATCTTGGATGAATTAGCAAGAAGAAATATACCAGCTGTACTAACCCTCCATGATTACAAACTTATTTGCCCAAGCTACAAGCTCGAATACCGTGGGGCTATATGTGAGGAATGCCGAGGAGTTAAATTCCACAACGCAATTAAAAACAGATGCCATAAGGGCAGCTTGCTTGCCTCTGGGATTTACTCTGCCGAATCTTATTTCAACCATTTCCGCAAAAGTTACACCAGTAAGTTGACGAAACTGATCTCTCCTAGCAAGTTTCTGCGCAACAAATTTATCGAATTCGGCTGGGAGCCCAGCCATATCGAGGTTGTTCCCAATTTTTTAGATGCTAAACTTTGTCATCCCCGATTCACCAAAGGGGACTACTTTCTCTACCTTGGTCGTCTTTCCGCTGAGAAGGGTATACCGACGCTGCTAAAAGCATTTTCTGGCCTTCCTGAGGGAGCTCGCCTAGTGGTGGCCGGTACCGGCCCACTAGAGGGAGAGTTAAGAAGCAGGTATCAAAATTCTCGCGCTATCACTTTTATCGGCTACATTTCAGGTGAAAAGCTGAAACTAACCATTCAGGATGCGCTGGCTGTCGTCATCCCTTCAGAGTGGTATGAAAATGCTCCGATGTCCGTTCTTGAGGCGATGGCTTATGGGAAACCTGTCATTGGCGCAGATATTGGTGGGATTCCCGAGATGGTTAAAGAGGAGGAGACAGGCTTTCTCTTTGATCCTGGAAACGTACAGGAACTACAAAAGAAATTGGCACGTGTTGCTGCACTTTCTGAAAGAGAAATTAGGGATATCGGTCACGCAGCCAGGGCCTTTGTCGAGAAAAATCATTCCGCTGAATTGCATTATGAAAGACTCATGGCTGTCTATAAAATGGCACTAACCTCTCGTTCCAATTAGTTTCAAATTGTAAAAATGGAGATTTGAAAATGGATGCATCCGTAATCGTAACCTACCGCTGCCCAATGCGTTGCAAAATGTGCAACATCTGGGAAAGCCCCACCAAAACCGAAGAGGAATTTAAACCCGCTCTACTTGAAAAGCTTCCCAAGCTAGCAGCAGTGAACGTCACCGGTGGCGAACCCTTTGTTCGCGAGGACCTTTGCGAGATCGTCCGCATACTCTTCACCAAGACAGATCGGGTGGTGATTTCAACTAGTGGCTGGTACGAAGACCGGATCTTTAAGCTAGCGGAGAAATTTCCAAATCTCGGTTTCCGAGTGAGCATCGAGGGTTTGTCACAAAAAAATGACGAACTGCGAGGGCAACCAGGCGGTTTTGATCGCGGCCTTCGCGTACTCCTCGGCCTGCGGAGTATGGGGGTGAAGGATATCGGCTTCGGGATTACGGTAAGCAACAATAACTCTCCCGACATGCTCTGGCTTTATGAGCTTTCCAAGGGCTTAAATCTCCAGTTTGCCACGGCAGCCTTC
>JARKOR010000134.1 GCA_029975625.1 Nanosynbacter sp.
AAAGGCTACGTCGTTACTAGAGGAGAAGAAGGCTGATGATTTACGCGCAAAGCTAAAATCTGCTTTTGGTTCGTCAAGTTTTGTTATCGACGATAGCTACACCGAATCTCGTGGGGACCCGACTCCAAGTATAGCAGTTGGCTCAGAAGCTAACGGAACCGTCAAGCTAACTGCCACCATTACGGCATCGATGCTTGCGGTTGAACAGACTCAATTAACTACTTTCTTCCATGCGAGTATGGAAGAGGAAATTGCCGGTAAATCCAATCAAAAAATCTATGACGATGGTTCAAAAGACGTTAAGTTTACGCAATTTACCAACCAAAATAGCAACCCTGCCGTGCGGGTGACGGCTAATGGTAAGATTGGCCCAGAGATTAACGAAGACAAGGTTAAGGAACAGGTCGCGGGCAAGCGCTACGGTGATATTCAGGCGAGTCTTGAGTCGATTG
Organism: Nanosynbacter sp.; assembly: GCA_029975625.1. GTDB lineage: Bacteria > Patescibacteriota > Saccharimonadia > Saccharimonadales > Saccharimonadaceae > Nanosynbacter. The sequence continues at coordinate 453 of JARKOR010000134.1, forward strand.
ACGGAGTAAGCGATGTCGATACAAAATTCTGGCCGTTCTGGGTTCGTACGGTACCGAACAATGTTGATAGAATAACGGTTGAGTTCAAACTGCAGGATGCCAGCTAGAAAGACATTTCTCGGACTAGACGTAGGTGATCGGCGTATAGGTTTGGCGCTAGGCGACTCAGAAGTAAAGATAGCGGTACCGTTTGGATATGTCGAGCGCGGACCTGAGACGATTCAAAAGTTGACCGAGATTATATTGCAGCACAGAGTGAGCGTCGTTGTTGTCGGCTATCCACGTAATCAGTCGGGCGAGGCAACAAAGCAGACAGAGGCGACTGAGCTATTTGTTCAGGAGCTCAGTGAAGTTGACGTTGACGCGAAAATAGTCTTTCAGGATGAATCGTTAACGAGCGTTGAGGCGGAGCGTCGTCTTGGTCGCGTTAAAGATAAGGGCGAAATTGACGCCGAAGCAGCGAGCATTATTTTGCAAGACTATCTGGAGGAAAAGTATGGGTATTAAAAAACGGAAGTGGTGGCTTGTCGCTATAGGTGTCATTGGCGCGTTGGTCATTGGTATAGGGGCGGCAGGGCTATGGTATATAGTTCAGCTCAAGCCGGTCGATAATAGCAACACCGAACGGGTTGCTGTGGTGATTGAGTCGGGGTCATCTCCGAGCGAGATTGCTCATATGCTCAAAGAGAAGAAACTGGTGCGTAACGCATTCGCTTTTTTGGTATACGCACGGGTAAATGGCGCGGCGTCAAATTTTCAAGCGGGTCTTCATCGAATATCTCAATCGCAATCCGTGCCAGAGGTGGTAGAGACTCTCCAGAACGCCGATACGGAAGAGAAAGTCGTCCAGTTTGTTCCCGGTGCGATGCTGCGCGATAACTCAAGTACGTCGACCGAAAAAAAGCAGGATATCCGCACGACGCTGGAGCGGCTTGGGTATCAACAAGAAGAGATTGAACGAGCCTTCGTGGCGGACTATAGCGACTACAACGACACTCTTTTCAGGGATCGTCCTGCCGGTGCTGGCATTGAGGGCTACGTTTGGGGTGAAACGTATTATGTTGCGGCTGACGCGACCGTAGAGCAGATTTTGCGTCGAACCTTTGACGAGTATGTTAAGCAGATCAAGGAAAATAACCTTGAAGCCGCGTTCGAAAAACAGGGCTTAACGCTCTATGAGGGCATAACTCTTGCCTCAATCATCCAAAAAGAGGTGAGTTGTCATGGAAAACAGGTCTGCGATGACCAAAAACAAGTGGCTCAGGTGTTTCTTAAGCGCCTAAATGAAGGTATTTCCCTGGGTTCTGATGTGACCTTTATTTATGCTGCCGCCCAAGATGGTAAGACACCAACCGTCGACTACGATTCACTGTATAATACACGAATACACCAAGGTTTGCCTCCGGGCCCTATTAGCACACCTGGCCTCGGAGCGCTTTTAGCGGTCGCGGAACCTGCCGAGGGTGACTATCTGTTCTTTGTTAGCGGCGATGACGGCACTATGTATTATACGAGAACAGATGAGGAGCATAACGAGATTACGCGTAAATATTGCCAAGTCAACTGCCTCCTACCCCAGTAAAGTCCACATGGTTAAAACTTGACATGAAAATGACGATTTGCTATACTCGTAATTACCCTGATAAGTAAGGTATGTGGTATGCAAAAACTCACAAACTATCAATTCGGGTTTACCAGAACTGTCGCACGGATACAGTTTTAACTAATTGTTATAGCGAATAATATCAACTAATCATTAGGTCGGCACGTATCCTGTTCTAAATGCGAGAAGAAAGACTCAGTATGGTAATATGCACTTGGCGGTAACGTCTTAAAGTGCAGGAGAATGGTTATTCGTAATCAATCAACCGTCCGTTGGACAAAAAAGCTACGAAAATCATCGGTTACGATGTATGCGGCTGGTTTTCTGCTTATCGTTTCGTTTTTAGCTGTTAGCTATCGAAATGGTGGAATTGCTGATAATTCCGACGTAGCATCTGCAAAACAGAACTCATATCCTGTTGCTAGCCAATCCCAGCAGCAGACGACATCAACAAATATTTCCGTCGATCAGTTAACCGCGGCTAGCGCGGTGACAAATTTGGCGGAGGCAACCAACCTACCTGCAGCGGGTGATCTTCGTGAGGCAACGACAACGTTGTATATCAAGAAGCAGCTATCACAGACAGACGCTGAGGTTATTTCAAAGCCGCAAATTGTTCAGCCGGCGACATCGGAAGAGCGCGGTGTGACTTCGTATACGGTTCAAGAGGGCGATGATATGGCCAAAATCGCCACAAAATTCAATGTGTCGACCCAGACGATTCGTTGGGCTAACAATACCACCTCTGATGACGTACAACCCGGCCAGACCCTAACCATCCCATTGGTTGACGGCGTGCTTTATACAATCAAAGAGGGCGATACCTTAGAAAGCATAGCCGACAAGTACAAAGTTGATGCCGAGCGTATCATGCTTTATAACGATCTTGAGGCTGAACAGCCGCTCACGAAGGATGTTCGCATCGTTCTCCCGAACGGCGACCTTCCGGAAGCGGAACGCCCTGGCTACGTCGCGCC
>JARKOR010000145.1 GCA_029975625.1 Nanosynbacter sp.
TTCCCGGTACGTTCGGATTAGCCGAGTGTACCAAAACCCTTTGCGGACCACGGTCTTCGGGAGAATTAGCCTGTATCGTACCTAGGGTGCTGAACAGCGCCGTCCCTGCAATCGAAGCAGCAGCAGCCTTCTTGAACGGCCCAAATCGACCGGCTTCTTGGCTCGTATCACCCGCTGGGTGTAGTTTGTTGTGATTTGACATTGTGGTGGTTCCTTGTTTTTTGATTAAGTTATGACTGCATTATAGCAAATTATTGCCGTTTTGTCAATATATTTATGTTATACCCGCCATCAGTCAAGCAGTTCTCGGGTCGCAAGAGATACGATAGTCAATAGACCACCCCAGAGAACGGCTCGTGGCGATACCGAGATATATGCTAATCCTTTTTCTTGTCCAGCCGGTCCAGTTTGAGCACATTTATGATCCAATAGATAACAAGCGCTGTTGCGAGGAGTGTAATCGCCGAGGAGACAAATGCGCCCCAGGCAAAGTCCGCGCTACGGCCCCAGAGTTCGACCCGCCAGACGGCGGCGTTGAGCGCATCTTGGGAGCCGACGACGAACTGGACGATTGGGTTGATAAATCCATCGACGAGCTTTCTCACCGTGTCGCCAGCGGCGGTACCAATAGCCAAACCGACGGCAAGCCCGACAACTCCTTGCGTGCGAATGAAGTTCAGAAAGCCACTTCCGTGCCCCCTGCTCTTTTCTTTTACGCTGGTTGCTCGCTGTTTTGCCTTTTCGGCCGCAACTTTCGCCTTTTCTTTGACACTATGGTTTGCCATGTTCATGCTCCTTTTCCTACTGTTTAACCGTATTATACACCATCTACTCTGCCCGTGTTTCCCACCATTCGTCCTGACCCTCAACGACCATCGTGCTCGCCACATCCTTGAATCCAACAGCGTGCAAGTCCTCCGCAATATCTTCCGCATGTTGATAGAATGGATTGTGCGCGGATTTGCCGTCAAAATATTGTTCGCGCACGCCGCCCCTACCACTGTAAACCTCCGATAGATTGTCGAACAAACTTGATGCATGAAATGAAAGCAGCGCGACACCACCCACGCATAGGACCCGTCGCATTTCCCCAAGCGTCCGTTCATAATCGCCGTTTTCATTACGCCTGAGCATGTCAATCGACAGGTTACTTGTGCAAATACCAAAACTATCAGTAGCGAATGGAAGTTGGCGGCTGTCTGCACGTACATGCGTACGCGTACGCTTGCTGACCAGTTTTCTTGGTGGAATATCAGCAATATCGATCGTCACAAACTGTGATTGGCGTACAAGACTTTGCCATACTCTATTTCCACTGCCATGAGCATCTCGTGTAAGAGTACCCTCAACCTCGCCTCTACCCGCACCGATACCTAAAATGCGCTGAGGCTCTTTAGTGCCCTCAATTTCTTTCCTAATACGACGTGCCATATTTACACGTGACTGATTAGGACTATCATGCCCACTGCCATATGCGTAAAACGGTGTATAAAATTCCGAAAGTTGATGCTCTGCCATTTCACTATTATAGCATAAAGCTATGTAACAAGCAAACCTTTCTCATTCCACCTCTACCACCACCGAGTGCACCCCGCCATCATGCCCACGAGCGAGGCAAAGTAGCTCCCTCACGCTCGGAGCGAGCACTAAACCGTCAGGACACCGATCTAAATCTATCCACTCGCCCCGTTCGACCGGCCCATCATAGTTACCGCTATATATCAAACCAAAATAGTCGCTAATGACCGTTCCCTCCTGCATCACTTGAACATGCGCGGAAGAGGAGAATTGCAATGAACACACACCGTCCACGCCAGTTTTTTCCTTCAGTTCGCGAACCGCCGCCGCCAGGGTCGCCTCGCCTATGTGTATCTTTCCAGCTGGCAGATGGTACTGGCCAATCCATGGCTGTCGACTCTTTTGCTGCAGCAGAACCTCACCGCGGTTATTCTTTAGTACGATTACCGTTATTAGTTTCGGCTGCGGTCGTTCGCCCTTATATTCCCTGCTGTATCTATCTGCATAATACAACCCTTGCGGCGCCAGCCGATAGCCCCCGTCGCATTTTTCAACCAGCCCTTTACGAATGATATGCCTGAGATGATATTGAAACAAGTTGCTCTCCACGCCCTCTGCTCGAAGTTCCGAAAACCGGCGCGTGGCATGGGTCATGAGTTGGTCAAGTATGTGTCTTTGAATCCAATGCATATTGATATTATCGTATCTTAAATCCTTGAATTAGTCAATATATTATTGACTCAACTATATATTATCTAGTAATATTCTTTGCTTCCTGTAAAGTGGGAGATGGCCACGAGGAGCGAACTGTCCGCGGGTGAGCGCCCGCGCTGATGAGCCGAAAACGGCGAAACAGTAAGTATAAAGGAGGAAATCATGCCAATAGAACGCGAACGCAAGTTCATCGTCAATCTCGACCAAGCCCATCAACTAACCGACGGGCTCGAGCCAATTCACATCACTCAACACTATTTGTCAGCCGAAACGTCGCCGCAGGAGCTGCGGATTCGACAGATGGTTGACATGGCAAAAACAGCCGCGCACCTCACCACCCTGAAACAGGGCCACGGTGAGTATCGCTCCGAGACCGAAACGGAGCTCTTCGCACCAGCCTACCTCGCGCTTCGAGCCCTCTCACTGGGAGCGGTTGTCAAGGATCGGTTTACGCTCCATCACCCAGGCCTCACGCTCGATAGGTACAGATCGGGCCCCACCCGGCTGTACAGCGTGCTCGAATTAGAGCAAACACCAGGAACTCCGGACATAGGCCTCTTCGATAGCACGAGCCTGGGCGTCGGTAGCCTCACTGAGGTCACTGGCATACCAGATCTCTCTAACCGCCGACTCGCCACGCCAACTGAACGAGCAGAGCGCGCCATGTCGCCCGCCGCTAGCATTGAGCAAATCTTTGATATCATAGCGGGTAAACAACAACCTGGCCGACCTACTATTATCACGCTCAGCGGCCCAAGCGGCAGCGGTAAAACGACCGCGCTGGACAAATTCCGCGCCGAATACGGCGACCATTGCACCACCATCAGTACTGACGACTACTACATCGGCAAACGTCTCATGCGCAGCCGCATGCCCGAAGGCCATACCGAGAACTTTGACCATCCAGCCGCCATCGATACCGCCCGGCTCGCCCGCGATCTGCGTACGCTCAGCGCCGGAAAATCCATAGAAAAACCTCTATACGACATGAGGTGCAGCGAGCCACACACCGTCACGGAAACTATCGCGCCAAATAATGTCATAATCGTCGAAGGTATCGTCGCTAACCTCCCCGAGGTGCGCACAGCAAGCGACCTATCGCTCCTCATCACCGCGCCGGTCGACGAACGCCTCCGCCGCCGTATCGAACGCGACACCACTCGCACGGGATATTCCGCAGAGCAGACCCTAAACGTCTTCATGAATCATGTCGAGCCAAGCTACCAAGAATATTACGCTGCGCACGACAGCATGGTAGACTACCAGATAAACGACGACTAGCACGGAACATCTTGACACGGGGTTATTCCTACTCTCTTAGTACAAGAATTAACGTTTTCTCTAAAAATAACAACGCCTGATGGATCTAGCGTGGCAAAAGCTCCGACAAGTGAAAGAGCCGACCCCGTAGGGCCGGCTCAGACACATCTTCAAATCTTCGTTGGTATCTTCTCTTTCGAGGGAAGGTGGTCGGGAGACCAAGGGACCAGTCGGTCCGATGGGCTATCTGCGCAGAACGCGCAGCAGACAATCACCCTTTCGGAGGATTGTCGCACCGCAACAAGGTCCCCAGCAACGATCAAACGGCGGCATTGAACGCACAAGACCGCCCGCTTTGCCTCGCAATCAAGACAATAGTCTTGATACCCAAA
>JARKOR010000146.1 GCA_029975625.1 Nanosynbacter sp.
CTCTCAAATATGGTATGATTGCTCTATGAGACTAATTGACTCGCATTGCCATCTTCATGATACCGAGTTCTTCGGCGATCTTCGCGAAGAGGTTTATGAGCGCGCGGCCGCGGCTGGAGTAGGGATGATTTGCGTTGGGACGGATGAACGGAGTTCGACTCAGGCGGTCCAATTCGCCAAGGGTCATGCCGATGTGTGGGCGGCGGTTGGCGTTCATCCGCATGACGCGCGTCTAGGCTGGTCGGAAATCGGGCGTTTGCTTCAGGAAGATAGGAAACAGGACAAACCAAACATTGTCGCTGTTGGCGAGATTGGTCTGGATTATTTTTATGACAACAGTCCTCGGGATATCCAACGGCAAAGTCTTGAGTCGCAGCTTCAGTTGGCGATGGAATATCATGTGCCCGTGAGTTTTCATGTGCGCGATGCTTTCGATGATTTTTGGCCAATCTTTCGTAATTTCCCCGGAGTAAGGGGTGTGCTTCATAGCTTTACTGACTCAAAGGAAAACGCAGAGAAAGGGCTCAGTCACAATCTCTATATCGGCATGAACGGCATTAGCACTTTCACCAAGGATGCGAAGCAACAAGAACTGTATCGCTCGCTACCTCTTGAAAAAATTCTTTTAGAAACTGACGCACCATTCTTGACTCCAGCGCCACTACGTGGTAAAATGAACGAAGTAGGGTATGTGGAGTTAGTAGCTAAGCACGTCGCTTCCGAGCGGCACATCTCGCTGGACGAGGTCACGCATACAACACTTCAAAATACTCGCACGTTGTTCAATATTTAGTGGAGTAAATATGTATAGCCCAGAGAAGAACCAGGATGTTCATGATTTAACTGCCGAAGCGGTGCGGTTTGCTGCTAATGCTCCAGAAGTTCTTCCAGTGAACAATATGCGAGAAGCTCCTCGGGTTAGTCAGGCCGCGATAGAGCGTGCCCAAGCGAACGTGTTAGATGCGCAAAGAGGAAATCCGGTAGAAAAAAATACTCAGAATATGTTAAATCAGGTAGCCCAAGTTAGTCTATTGTTAGCGGCGCTACGCAAAAAGAGTAATATACCAAGAGGCAGTGTGTAGAAACGTTATGCCAGGAATTCTGAAAAAAATATATCGACTCATGGTGGCGGATGATCCAATTACGCCAATGCTGAAGGTATCCAAAAAAGAGCGAACGCCCGAAATGCTTACTCCGCGCGAGCTTATTCAAAAGGAAAGTAATATTGGCCAGGCAATCTTTGGACAATTGCCGCCGCACGTAGTTCGCCGCGAGTTTTTTAACCTTGACGAAAAGACTTGGATTTGGCACGAAGAAGTGAAGAGCGGTGATATACACCGGCGGGAAGTGACGACAAGATACGAACTGCAGCCCCAAGGTGTCCTGAAGGTTCAGCCAGGCCCGCGCTATACGTATCTTGAAGGGGTAGAGTTGGATAATTTTTGCCAGGCCGTTCAGGCGTATTACGAACGAGTGGCACTTCATTTGTACAAGGTCGACCCAAAGACAGGCGAAAAGCTTTAATGATACAATAAATAGGTATATGAAGCATATTATGTACCTTGACCACGCCGCAGCAACACCGGTAGATCCGGTGGTGCTTGATGAGATGATGCCGTACTTTTTGGATAAATTCTATAATCCTTCCAGCCCTTATGCGCCAGCGGTTAAAGTGAGGCAGGAATATATAGCTGCAAAGGCGCGCATTGGCAGGTGTTTAGGCGTACATGGGGATGAATTGGTTATGACGGCGGGCGCAACGGAGTCCGTTAATATTGGACTTTCGGCTGTTGGCGATGGAGTGGCGGCTGTGGGCGCAACCGAACATGCGTCTGTTTTGCAGGCGGCGACAAAATCGGGTGGAATTATTATCCCTGCGGATAAAAAGGGTCGAGTTACCCCTGAAGCGCTTGCCCGAGCGTTGCGGCCGGACGTGAGCGTAATAAGCGTTGGTCTAGTGAATAATGAGCTAGGAACCATTCAGCCAATCGACGAAATCGTGAAAGTGGTTCAGGTGGAGCGTGCCAGACGGCGAGAGGCAGGAGAGACGCGTCCGCTTTATGTTCATTGCGACGCCTCGCAGGCGTTGGCGCTGCTGGATATTAAGCCAAAGCGTATGGGTATTGATTTGCTCACGCTCAGTGCAGCGAAAGTTTACGGACCGAAACAGGTTGGATTGCTCTGGATACGCCCCGGGGTGGTTGTGCGTCCGACTATCGTTGGTGGAGGACAAGAAATGGGGCTGAGGAGCGGGACGGAGAATGTCGCCGGAGTGGTTGGGTTTGCTGTTGCCGCCGAATTGGCTGCAAAACGGCGCTCCGGAGAAGTAAAACGCTTGCGGAATCTACGCGATGCTATGCAGCGCGAGCTAGAGCAGACTTTTCCGGATATGATCGTCTCGTCCGACAAGAAAAAAGGTCTTGCGAACTTTCTCCACGTTTCATTTCCAGGCGTTGATGCGGAACGACTTATCTTTAAGCTGGAGGCGCGTGATGTCATGGTTGCAACCGGTAGCGCATGCGCGGCAAACAAAGGTACGCAGTCGCATGTACTGGAGGCAATCGGCATGAGCGATGAAGCGATTCAGGGAAGTCTGCGCATTAGTCTTGGACGACTTTCGAATGAGGAAAACTGCAAAGAGGCAACCCGGCTCGTGATTGAAGCAGTGAGAGCGGAATACGCGAGGATATCGTAGTGTTGTGGCGAATTATTGCAACAGGTGTGCTCATAGTAGTTGTCATCGCGGGCATTGGTATCTATTTGGCGCCGGACGATTTAGCAGATTGTAAAGGGGTAGGGACGACGGGAGAATGCCGCAAGGCTGACGCTATTGTTGTTATCTCCGGAGGAGACACGACTGCTCGGACGGATGAGGCTATTCGCCTATTCCAAGAAGGCTGGGCAGAGTATATCGTCTTTTCCGGAGCAGCCGCAGATAAGGATGGTCCGAGTAATGCGGTGGCTATGAAGGAGCATGCTCTTGAGAATGGCGTGCCAGAAAACCAGACGATTATTGAGGAGCGAAGCGAAACAACCAAACAGAATGCCCAAGAGGTGCGAGAACAGCTTGAAAATCTTGAAATCCGCGATATTATTCTCGTCACAAGCGGATACCATATGCGTCGAGCTGGTCTTGAGTTTTCCCGCGAGTTAACCAATGAATTTACGGTACGTCGGCATCCTGTAGCGCACGATAAGCAATGGAGTAGCGTATGGTGGCTTACGCCGTGGGGCTGGTGGCTCGTGCTAGGGGAATTGGCAAAAATCGGGTTGTTCTATATTGGAGGATCGCGCTGATGCCGCGCATATTTGTTGGCATGAGCGGCGGTGTTGATTCGTCCGTGGCGGCTAGTTTACTCGTTGAGCAGGGGCACGAGGTGGTTGGTATCTACATGAAAAACTGGTCGGAAGATCTACCGGGAATGCAATGTCCTTGGGCGGAAGACGTGGCGGACGCGAAACGCGTGGCGGTCTCTTTGGGTATTGATTTTCGAATTTTTGATTTTCAAAAAGAGTACAAGCAACGGGTAGTCGATGAAATGGTTGCCGAGTATAAACGCGGTCGAACGCCGAATCCTGACATTATGTGTAACCAGGAGGTGAAATTCAAGCTTTTTTGGGAAGCGGCTCGCGAACAGGGTGCGGAAATGATTGCGACGGGGCACTACGCGCAAACGAGCGGCGGCAAGCTACTACGAGCGGTAGATGAGAGCAAAGACCAGACTTATTTTCTTTATCGAGTCTCGTCCGAGGCACTCGAAAAAACAATATTTCCTCTCGGTGCTTACACGAAGCCGCACGTTCGCGAAATGGCGCGCGAAAGAGGATTGTGGACGGCA
>JARKOR010000175.1 GCA_029975625.1 Nanosynbacter sp.
ACATCAAGGTTGTGCTCAATCACAATCATCGAATTCCCGCCCTCAACCAATTGGTGTAAGATTTTCAAAAGGCGCTTGACGTCCGCCGAATGAAGGCCTGTCGTTGGCTCATCAAGGATATACATCGTCTTGCCGGTCGAACGGCGGGAGAGTTCCGTGGCTAGCTTGATACGCTGCGCTTCACCGCCTGAGAATGTCGTAGCAGGCTGCCCGAGACGAATATAGCCTAGGCCCACTTCAACAAGTGTCTGAAGTTTTCGTGAAATCGCGGGAACATTTGAGAAAAATTCCGCGGCTTCCTGAACGGTCATCTCCAAAATATCACTAATCGTATTGTCTTTGTATTTAATTTCTAGCGCCTCGCGATTGTAACGCCGCCCCTTACATTCATCACACACGACATAGACGTCAGGCAAGAAGTGCATTTCGATTTTTATCACACCATCGCCCTGGCAATGTTCGCATCGGCCACCCTTAACGTTGAAGCTGAATCGGCCAGCCTTGTACCCCCGAATATTTGCTTCGGGAGTTGACGCAAAAAGTTCACGAATCGGCGTAAATATACCGGTGTAGGTTGCAGGATTTGAACGCGGTGTTCGGCCAATTGGCGATTGATCGATCACGATGACCTTATCGAGATGCTTCAACCCATCGATACCATCATGAGCGCCCGGCACAGTTGTAGCACGATTCAATCGAGCCGCCAACTCTTTCGCGAGAATATCGTTGACGAGCGTTGATTTGCCCGAACCGGAAACGCCGCTCACGACAGTCATGACACCGAGAGGGAAAGTCACGTCAATATTTTTTAAGTTATTTTCGCGGGCACCACGTACAACCAATTGACGGTCTTTCATGACCTTTCGTCGTTTTTTCGGCACCTCAATTTTCTCGACACCTGACAAATATTGTCCCGTAATGCTGCGAGGATCTTTCGCCACCTCGTCCGGCGTGCCAATTGACACAACCTCGCCGCCAGCCGCACCAGCGCCAGGCCCCATATCGACAAGAAAATCACTTTGGCGAATAGTGTCCTCGTCGTGCTCAACCACGAGAACCGTGTTACCGAGATCTCTCAATCGCTTCAGCGTGGCAATCAATCGATCATTGTCCCGCTGATGCAACCCAATCGACGGCTCGTCCAATACATAAAGCACCCCCTGCAAACCCGCGCCAATTTGCGTCGCTAAACGAATGCGCTGCGCCTCACCGCCAGACAGGGTGTTAGCCGCGCGGCCAAGGTCAAGATAATTCAACCCGACATTACTCATAAAGCCAAGACGCGCCGTAATTTCTTTGACAATCAGCCGCGCAATCTCCATCTCGCGTTCAGTCAGCTTCATTTTGCTCGTAAACAAGTCAAGCGCATTATCAACGTCAAGATCACAAATGTCCATGATATTCAGATCATGCACCGTTACAGCCAAAACCGACGGCTTCAATCGCGCCCCCTTGCAAGCAAAACAATGCCGTTCACGCATAAACCGTTCAATATCTCGCCGCATAAAATCACTATCGGTTTCCTTCCAGCGACGCTCCAAATTCGGAATAACCCCTTCATATGTTGTCTTGTAACTTCGTCCCCCTCCAAGATCAACCGTATATTGCTGACTGCCCGTACCATACAAAATCTTTTGTCGGGCCTCCTCGCTCAGGTCATTCACGGGTGTGCGCACGCCAAATCCATGCGCCTCGCCAACAGCCGCCAACCGCTTTAGATACCAGGCGTCGGCGTTAACGCGGTTATATGGACGAATCGCGCCTTCAGCCAATGTTAAGTTACCGTTAAATACAAGCTCCGGATCAACCTCAAGCCTACTTCCAAGGCCCGTACAGACCGGACATGCCCCCTGCGGAGCATTAAAGCTAAACAATCTCGGCTCCAGCTCGGGAATTTCCTCTTCCGGGTGGTCAACACATGCGTAACGTTGCGAAAATACGCGAATCTCTCCAGAATCCGCGTCCATAATTTCAATAACGCCCTGGCCTAAATCGAGTGCCTGCTCCACGCTTTGTGTCAAACGCGACTGCATATTATCCATCAATGCCAAACGGTCAACGACCAACTCAATGTCGTGTTTATAACTCTTCTGTAATTCTGGAAATTCATCGAGCGCATACACGACACCATCCACCCTAACGCGCGCATAGCCCAGACGGCGGTATTGTTCAGGGATATGCGCAAACTCGCCCTTTTTACTTTTCACGATTGGCGCAAGGATAAGTAAACGCTTGCCAATGTACTGCTTTTCAACCTCCTCGACAATTGCGTCCATTGTTCGCCTTGTCACCTCTTTACCGCAAACGGGACAATGAGGAATACCAATACGCGCAAACAACAAGCGAAGGTAGTCGTAAATCTCCGTCACTGTTGCCACAGTTGAGCGCGGGTTGCGGCTGGTCGATTTTTGGTCAATTGAAATCGCCGGACTTAAGCCCTCAATACTATCGACATCGGGCTTGTCCATAACGCCCAAAAACTGCCTGGCATAACTGGACAGGCTTTCAACGTAACGACGTTGGCCTTCCGCATAAATCGTATCGAAAGCAAGCGAAGATTTGCCCGAACCAGACAGTCCGGTAATCACCACGAGCTTATCACGCGGAATCTCCACGTCGACGTTTTTCAGATTGTGCTCCCTCGCACCTTTGACTCGAATTACCTCGGACATAACTGGTCCATTATACAGGATTTTTTATGATTTTTCCAGTATACCGAGGTAAGAAGCTCAAGGTATCACCGCAGGAGAAGACTTTAGCAGGTTGGGTAAAGCTTGGGAATGATTGGGCCATTACTGAAACTGATACCATTTCCCGTAAAATATCTGATTGCGTTATCGGCACGACAATAATCACCGCCCTCACCTTCGTTTTCGTCCCACATATATGGGTTGCCCCGTTCATCACCATTGCGGAATGAAGATAGGTCGACGCCTGAGGCTGCGCTTATTTTATCGAGATTTGAGTAGTACTGCAGCCAGCAGTTAGAGGTCTTCGGAAGGTCTTTTGGTTCCAAGCCACTTGGGTTGCTGCTCGAACCGGTAGCTATACACCCGCCTATTGAGTAAGTGCTCCACGTAATCTCGCTTAGCGTTTTCCCTGTTGCCGTTCGCGCAAGAGTGATGGCCTTGAGGAGTTGCGCCATTTCCGAGTTGCGGCGAGAGGTTTTTGCTCGTTCTTGGATGGTTGTATAGGCGGCAACGCTGATTGCCGCGAGAATGGCGATAACGACAATGACTATGAGTAATTCTACGATAGTGAAACCATGAGCTTTTCTGTTCATGCTTTTAAGTGTACCCCCCCGAGGTTGGTGTCAAGAGAAAAATCAATTTTGCTTATGATTGCACCAAACACCTCTGTTTGCTATAGTGAGGACATGAAAAAGCTGGGCAGTCTCATGGGTCTGTTTGGAGTAGTTGGAGTTACGATATATTTCT
>JARKOR010000182.1 GCA_029975625.1 Nanosynbacter sp.
CCCATTTTGTGCATGATGTCTCGCAGACGATTGACCGATTCATATTGGTCAAAATTGGTGCGGCGAGCGAATTTTTCAATTTTTTCGCCATAGACCCGAAAACCATCGCCTTCGCGCTCGACTCGCCACGCTTCCGCCGTTTGCTCGCTACTCAGTCCAATCACCGGGAGTCCCTCCGTATCTTCGTTCTTCGTGCCTTCAAGCTCAGCTTGACGATGCTCTTCGACTCGCCGACGAAGCAAGCGTAGTAGATCGGTTATACCCATGTGAGTTCGAGAAGAGATGGCGATCACCTCAGCGTGAGGCGCAACATTCTGGATGGCCGTCGCCTGCATGGCAATAATCTCCTGGTCGAGCCCTTCGCACTTTGTCAGAGCTATAACTTCAGGACGACGAGCCAATTCTGGGCTGTACTTTTCGAGTTCACGGCGAATTGTCTGGTATTTCTCCGCCGGATCGTCCGAATAGGCATCAATCATATGGAGCAACACGGCAGTTCGCTCGACATGACGCAAGAACTGGTCGCCTAATCCCCGCCCTTCGCTTGCTCCTTCAATAATTCCTGGGATATCCGCAATCAAGATGCTTCCATCATCGATGTCCGCTACGCCAAGATTCGGTGTAATTGTCGTAAACTCATAGTCCGCAATTTCCGGACGAGCATTTGATACGACAGAGAGAAACGTCGACTTTCCAGCGTTTGGGAAGCCTAAAAGACCCACGTCCGCCAGTAGCTTAAGCTCTAGCTCCGCTTCAAACTCGTCACCCGGCTCGCCAAGTTCCGAAATTCGCGGCGATTGGCGTGTCGAGCTCTTGAAATGCGCATTGCCGAATCCGCCATCCCCGCCCTTCGCTATCACTGCTTCCTGCTTGTCTTTGGTGAGGTCCGCAACCAGATCATCGCCTCGTCGAACAATCGTACCGATTGGCACTTCAACGACCAGAGGATCGCCCATTCGTCCACGACGATTTCGCTTTGAACCAGCCTGCCCGGACTCCGCTGTCAGCTCGGGTTTATAGCGAAATTTCAAGAGAGTATTCAGATTTTTCGTTGCTTTAAAAATAACATCACCGCCGCGTCCGCCGTCCCCGCCGTCCGGACCGCCTTTGTCAACGTATTTTTCATGACGAAAACTAACGGCACCATCACCGCCCTTGCCAGCTTTTACGTATACGGTTGCAACATCAACAAACATAGT
>JARKOR010000189.1 GCA_029975625.1 Nanosynbacter sp.
TTGCTCCTTCGCACCGCTTCGGCGGCTGTTTCATTTGTGTATGTACCTTATAAATATCGTGTAAACTTGATACACTAGTATAGATATGAAAATTGGTATTATTACTTTGCTTAAGAATTCTTTGCGCCGCATCGGCCGCGAGCCTGAGCCGATTGAGCCTCTCGTAAAAATTGATGAGAGTCTCACGCCGAATATGCGCGCGTTGCGGCTCGTTATGAGCCTGGCAGAACAATTACTGTCGATGGGTGTTGCCGCAAGCGACGTCGTCCATATGGCCCTAGGGATTACCAACACCTACTGCAAGCGCCGCGTCCATATTGATATTAGCTACACGCAAATTACTATCTCACAAGACAGAGGTATCGATCGCGAACCTCTGACTCTTATGCGCGCTATCGTACCGGACGATGCGAATTATCAGCAGATTCAAGCCCTGCAGACCCTTGCGCTTAATATACGCGACACTTCCATGCCTCTCGCCGATGCTGAGAAGAAGCTCGACGCCATCCTTTCTTCCCCGCAAAAACTTCCCCGCTGGCTCATTTATACTGCGGGTGGAGCGGTAAGCGCTGGCGTTGTGCTCTCATACGGCGGAGAGCCGCTTATGATAGCAATCACGTTTGTCTTGGGCTTTTTGATCACTGGTCTCCTGAGGTGGATGGGCCACAGGGGTGTTGCGACCTTTTACTCGCAGATAGTCGCTTCGTTGTGTATTATTTTGGCAACCATTGGCGCAGTTCAGCTTGACGCGTTCTTTGCGTTGTCGCTCAACCCAACTCTTATAGCTATCGGAGGTATCGTCCTCCTAGTAGCCGGCATGATGATTGTCGGCGCTTTCCAAGATGCAATTGATGAATATTATATAACCGCGAACGCGAGACTGTTAAAGGTCGCGATGGCGACCGGTGGTATTGCGGTTGGGGTTCTTATGGGGCTGTTCATCGCGACTCGTCTTGGCGTCAGCTTCCCTGCGACGCCGGATCGCTTAACCCTAGCCGACACCCAAATGCAATATATCGGTGCGCTTATCGTCGCAGCCGGCTTTGCCATGCGAAATCACGCGAGACTTAGCGGTACCATCATCGCAGGGGGAGTTGGTCTCTTTGGCTGGTGGGTTTCGCGCTTGGCCCTGTCGTGGGATTTTGGTATTGTTATCGCCTGTGGTATCGCCGCGGCGGTCGTCGGGTTAATGGCGACCTTTGTTTCACGGTTCTGGAAAATTCCATCCCTTGCCATCATCTCAGCGGGCATCGTGCCCCTCGTGCCTGGTTTATCTCTCTATAACGGTCTCATGGGGATTATCGATCATCCGCCAAGCGATCCATATTTCATGACGGCTTTATCAGTACTGTTCCAGGCGGTGATGATTGGTTTTGCGGTCGCCGCAGGCGCAACACTTGGAAACATGGTTGGCCGACCCTTAAGGCGACGTGTCATTCAGCTATACAACCACCTGCCAAGACGAAAATTAAGCCGCTAATAGCCTATCAAAAAACCGCCGAGTTTGTCCGGCGGTTTTTCTCTAGCTTGAGAGTTATTTATTGCGCTTTTCGATGATTTCCTGCGCAACGTTTGGTGGTACTTCCTCGTACTGCGCTAATTCCATCGTTGAAGCTGCGCGACCCTGGCTCATTGAGCGTAGGTCAGAGGTGTATCCGAACATGTTTGCTAGAG
>JARKOR010000198.1 GCA_029975625.1 Nanosynbacter sp.
GGCGAAAATGTCGCCAAAACATCAATTCTTTCGTGTAATAAGATCTCGTCATTCATACTAGCAAATCCCTTTCATAAACAAAGAGAAACGAATTGATAGGATTCGCCCGTCCGACGCAGGTCTCGTTTCATGACCAACTCAGCCGAAGACGAAGATGAATGACCATTCACCAGGGACGCTTCACGCGGCTCAAGACGCGTCAGTGTGTGTGGCGTGGTAGTTATAAGTATAGCAATAACCAGTCAAGAACGCCAGGTATTTATTGATTAGCTCGCCCACTCCATCCAGCCGCCAGTATAGCCCCAATTCCAACCAGTGGGCATACCGAGTATCGTGTTACAGGCACCAGTATCCCCTCCACCGTTAGTTGGCAGAGACGAACTCAGTTTCTGTAATCCATCGGTAGAGCTATACACAAAGCTTCTCCCCGACTTACTCCGCGCGCCGATGCCATATACCCCGCTCGTCGAATCCCGACAATAAATGAAATTGTTACCCGTCGCATATGCATTGCGCGAAACCGAGAAGCCCTCCATGGCGACCGTAAGTTCAGAGCCACTGCTGCTGTTCGGTATCGGCGTTACGCCCTTAGCGGCCTCATACACTCGCAGCTTGTTCATGGCGTCCCTCAAGTTTTGCTGTGCTACAGCGTCATTGGCCCTGTCTTGAATATTAGTATATGCCGCGATGGTAATTGCAGCCAAAATTGCTATAACGACAATGACGATGAGTAATTCTACGATAGTGAAACCATGAGCTTTTCTGTTCATGCTTTTAAGTGTACCCCCCCCGAGGTTGGTGTCAAGAGAATTTATTCATTCGTCTCCACCAATGCGCTACCCTAGAAAAGTCTCGTCCAATCTGCTACAATATATTATCGGTATGGCACCATAGCTCAGCTGGTTAGAGCGCAGGACTCATAAGCCTGAGGTCGGTGGTTCGGGTCCACCTGGTGCTACCATGTTGTTATATTTACATCACCTCTTAGCGAGGTGATGTTTTTGTTGGGTGGAGTATGCGTTTGCGGACGAAGTTTTTAGAGCGTTTAAGTCGAGACACCCTGAGATTGGGCTACGCGCCATAAATACCAACGAGGCCGTTTGCGTTTATGGTCGAAAGAGCCCAACATAGGAACGACCATGAGGAAAGTGTCGGGAAAAGCTAGCAGGTTGGGTAGAGTTTAGGAATTGATAGACTAGCGCTACCGACATTGATACCACTTCCACTAAAGTATCTGATTTGACCATCAGTCGTGCAATAATTACCGCCCTCTCCCTCATTTTCATCCCACATATATGGGTTTCCCCGTTCGTCGCCGTTTCGGAACGCAGATAGGTCCATGCCTGAAGCCGTGCTAAGATTAGTGAGGTTAGTATAATATCGCGTCCAACAAGACGAGGTTTTAGCTAGATCTCTTGGTTCTAAGCCACTTGGATTACCGGCAGCGCTCGTACATACGCCTATTGAATAATAATTACCCGTTATCTCTCCTAACGTTTTCCCTGTTGCCGTTCGCGCAAGAGTGATAGCCTTAAGGAGTTGCGCCATTTCCGAGTTACGGCGAGAGGTTTTTGCTCGTTCTTGGATGTTCGTGTAGGCAGCCACGCTGATTGCCGCGAGAATGGCGATGACGACAATAACTATGAGTAATTCTACTATGGTAAAACCATAAACCTTTTTATTCATGTGTTCAAGTATAGCTTCTGTCTAGAGGTGGTGTCAAGGAGGGGCCCTGTTCACATTTCAAACCACTTATGCTACACTGTGGAAAGAGGATTAT
>JARKOR010000207.1 GCA_029975625.1 Nanosynbacter sp.
ATAATATAATTCTGCGATGAATCCTGGCTTGTTTAGAGTATACTCAAAGTAATAACCCGCAATTAAATAGAATAAAACATAATCATGAAGGATAACAAATCCTGGCTGTTTTAGAAATATGTCGTAAATAGCCGCATGATAGGAAGGATTATTACCAATATTATATATTATAGCATCATAATCTTTTAAATGTTTAATATACTTTGGTTTTTTTATATAATTTATAATGTTATATCTTTTGAGTGTTTTGCTTTCAACTTTTATACCGCTCACCCAGAGATCAATATCGCAAAAATTCTTCAAAGCCGGAACTAATACGTCTGAATAATCGGAAATGCCGCTCTTCTGGGGATTTAAGGGGCTGAAATATGCTATCCTCATTTCAAGAGACTCCTTATCACAAAGTCCCAGTTTATATTAAGTTTTTTCAACAGGTCTAAGCCTTTTTTGCCAAGCCTTTCTGCATTTTTCTTATTGAAGTAAAGAGAGTCCATGGCTTTAGCAATGCTCTGGGGTTTTGCATCGACAATCAATCCCGTTGAGTTGTCCTTAACAAACTCCAACGGCCCTCCTGAGTCCGGATGAGTGATAACAGGCTTTGAGGAAAAGAACGCCTCGAGAGTAACATATCCGTAATCTTCCTGATACGGACCGAAATAGACTCCTAAACAACGAGAGTAGAGATCTATCATCTCATCATCGCTTATGTATCCTTTTATTTCAACTCTATCTGAAACGTTGTCCTGATTAATGATCGATTTTATTTCGTTTATGGTCCTTGGATCACCACTGCCAGCTAGTACGACGCGAACTGGAGATTTGCAGTATTTAATAGCACTTACTAGCAGATTCTGGCGTTTTATTGCATCAATCCGACTGGGATAAAAAATAAAATCACCATACTCTTGCAAATGAAATTTGTCGTAGTTTTTCGGAGGGTGGTAGAGGGGAGTAGCCCTAATATGATTATAATTTTTTAGCCTTTCCGCAGTCGTAGCTGAGTTTGTAAAGATGCTCTTCGCCCCTGGTATGAATTTATTATCACAATTTATTATCAAATCTCTTGTTTCTTCCCCCATATTCATATTTTGAAGATCCCCAAACTCGGTATTCCACAATTCATATGCCTGTCTATGCTGATGCAACACCCAGAGTACCTTATTAGGATGCTTAATGTAATAAGCAGGAAACTTCATTGCAATAACCAAATCTATCTTTTGGCCATTGACCTCTGTTAGATCAACCATCCTGGCCATCATCATGCAATCAACAATTGTCTCAGGAGGATACCATTTAAACGGAATTGTGATTATATCTACCTCATGCCCTCTTTTTCTCAATTCTTCCGATAGCATACTGGCATGAACTTCTGCCCCACCTTTAGTAAATGGCACCTGAACCAACGCTATAGCGATCTTCAAGCCAATTGTCACTCCTCAAACGCTTTTAATGCAGATACAAATTTCTCCTTTATTGCAGCATTTGTAAATCTTGAGTTATAATTGTTTAATCCGTTCTTTTGACAAAATCTACGGACACCTTTCTCAGAAAACACGGTGAAAAGGGCTGAAGCAGCATAGTTATAATCCATTTTTTTTAGAATGATTTGATTTTCTCCAGCCGTGTCGCTTAGCGCAGTTCCACCAAAGGTAATCACAGGCAGCATTAGCTTTTGCGCTTCAATTATTGGGACGCAAAATCCTTCATGTTCGCTCAGACATAAAAATTCATCACATGCTAAATAATAGGCTTTAAGGTTTTCAATCGGCTGCTTGCCCACAAAAGTGATATGATTATCCAACCCATGCTTCTCGATTAGCCCTCTCAATTTCGAATTATAGCGACTGCAATTATCATTGTCCAATGAGCCAACTATCCAGAGATGGACATTTGAATCAAACATCCTTTTATAGGCATTGATCGTTTCTATCATGCGTATATGCCCTTTATTAGGTGCCACTCTTCCGACAAACAATATATTATTTTTCTTATTATTTATTATTGAATAAATTAAATTAAAATTTGGCTCAATATCATCCAATTCATCTATGACATTGAAAGGTGGTACTACCAGGCATTTTTTGGGGCTTAAGCCCAGCTTTTGAAGGTCTTTGATATTAAATTCTGAATCGCCCCACCAGATAGCATTCTGATGTTTAACAATAAGCCGTTCAGTTTGCTTGATCCCTGAAGAGCACTTACAGTAATCCAAATCCGAGAAGCCCAAGAAGAATTCAGGAGGTGTTATATTATGATATCTAAATATAAGCCTGCCCTTAAAATTAGAGATCGCTTTCTCCCCAGATTCCCAGTGGATGCTATGATGATAGATCAGGATAGTATCCTCTTTGCCCAGCATGCTTCTGAGCTGCGATGAACTCAGCTTCAAATGGCTAATTCTTTCAAAGCAATATTCAGCATATAAACGTGTGTTATAACCTAGCTCGCTTAATGTTTGACACATGCCAATGATATCATGACCAATTGCATCTCCTTCTACAATCGTCTGATGAGCAATAATTACATCTGTCATCTAATGTTCTCCATGAGGACCTCATCTATTTTTTGCCGCATATCATATAGTCCTGCGAGCCGTATAGTATATTATTCAATAAATTTACGTTATAGTTATAAACTTCTTTAATATCATTTTCAATGTTGCTACCATTTTCTATGTGCAATCTCTTGAGCCTCTGGTCATCTGGAACTGGTGAGAAAAATTTGGTATCCAAATCTCTGAAATTCACAGAGGCCAGTAAATATCTCAATGTCTCTGGATGCATTGGCCTTTTATGAGTCATATCAATGTAGAAGTTAGCGAAAGACGTCAATGATAGTGGATTTACTGTCTCTACAACTATGTTATACCCATAGTTTAGCTTCTTGTAGCATAGCTCCAACATCTTCACCAGATAAGCGGGCTCCAGATGCTCCACCACCTGATCCAGGAAAATTCCATCCAGGCTCTTATCCTCCAGTCCCTCAAGGAAGGATATGGCATCAGCGCGCGTTACCTTAAGCCCTTTGGACGTGCAATATTTCACCATATCTTCATCCATATCAGCTCCCTCTGCCTCTATGCCGTTTTCTCGCAGGAGTTCCAGGAACTCGCCTCTGCCACATCCGATATCCAACACATTTTTGCAACCCTCAAAGTACTCCAAGAAAGCAGATTGTCTCTGCTTTATAGCCGCTCGGGGACCCCTAAATCTCTCCTCGAATACGAAGTAGTTTATCCCAGGATCATTTGATTTCAAAGATACCGATAGATCTTTGACCTTATCCAGTCGCTGCTCCAGCACACCAGCAAGCCAGGCCTTCTTATCCAGGTCGTCGTTTAGAGCTGCTACTGCATCATTTATGTGTTCATCTATCCTTCGATCGATCTCGGATCTAAGCTCCGATATATTTGCTGCAGTATCCTTGCCTATATCGGCCTTTGCCTGTGCAATTTTATCTTGAATCTCGCCTGAAATCTCAGACCTTGTCTGGCTTAATAAATCAGATAAATTCTGGCTGATCGCGGTGTTGGCATTGCCGATGCGGCTATCCGCCTCCACAAGAACATCAGCCTTTGCCTGTGCAATTTTGTCTTGAATCTCGCCTGAAATCTCAGACCTTGTCTGGCTTAATAGATCAGATAAATTCTGGCTGATCGCGGTGTTGGCATTGCCGATGCGGCTATCCGCCTCCCCAAGAACATCAGCCTTTGCCTGTGTTATGCACTTTTCAATCTTCTCGTTTGTATTAGAGAATATATTATCAATTTGACCATATATATTGTTTTTTGCCTGATTATTGGCCTCGCCAATCTCAATGAGCTTCTTGGCCAATATATCAATCTTTTGAATAGTATCTTTAAAACATTCAACTGCGCAATAGTTGAAATTCTTTTGTTTCATTATTAATGGATCAACGTAGCGCACGACCTCTCCATGAACAAGCTCCCTTCCCTTTACCAGGAGCTTTCCTGTGACTAAGCGATGGGATGATATATTGTAGCTATTGTTTTGGATGTCCCATTTGGAGTCGATCTCCCGCAGGTGCCGATTCATAGTACTGATATATAGGGCTTCTGGTGTGAAGACCATTGGCTCGATGTTGGAGCTTGATGCGAATATGTCGCGTTCATTTTCGGAACAGTCTTGAACTGAAATACTCTGAATTGCTATGCTTAGGCATCTGCTATCATCTGAGCTTAATTCAGGAATATCACAGGGCCTCTCTCCACCCTCTGGTATCGTGAAACGTATGGTGTTGGGTCCTTCTTTGAGGTTAATAAATATACTAATAATAGTTGGATCCGTTGATACTGCTTGCAGGATATCTTGGCCCTGCTCATCAGAGATCTTCAGGTTCCTGTCGTGATGAAAGCTAATTGCTCTAAAACTGAGATTGGCTTTCTTTAAACAATTTGAGTTTATCATAAGAATGGCTTCGTCACCCATCCACCTTGTGGGCACCCCATCCCAATTTTCTGCATTATGCCAGCCATAAAGATATTCATAGCTCTCACTCTGTCGGCTTAGACGCGATGCATTATTTTCGGGATATTCGCCACTCTCCTTCCGCTTCTTTATATTTTCTCGAATCTTCTGCATAATCTCTTCGACATTTATCTCTTCATCATTGATATCGAATGTATCCAAGGCAAACACCCTATTCACATGTTCCATC
>JARKOR010000208.1 GCA_029975625.1 Nanosynbacter sp.
CCTAGCCGGCTTGCTTCGCAGCAACAGGCAACGGCCAATATTATTCGTGGGCAATTAGAGAATATCTATCAAGGAAAGGGCGAGGAGAACACGCCGCAGACGACCCCTGTTGCCACACCTCAAGCAACCCCAACTAGCACATCTCAGCCCGAAACACCACAAGGGGCAAATGAGCAGCCGACTGGGAGAGAGAAACCGGTACACCACGGCTTTCGCACTGCTCCGCCGGAACCGGCAGCGGAACAGCCAGCACAAGGCAAAACAGATCAGCCCGCTCTGACGCCATCAGAAAATATCGTTACCTCGCCATACCAACGAACCATGGCGACCTCTTATAATCAACAGGTCGCGGCTAACCAATGGCAACAATACCACGAAGCTTGGCAGAAATATTACCAACTTTATTACGAAAGACACTACCTCTCTCGCCTGCGCGCCCAGCAGAAAATTGAACAAGAGGTTGCCGAAACCATAGCCGAACCACCAAAATCCGACAAGTCAGTCACTCCGCATCAGGCAATGAATGAATTGCGGCAGAATATCCGGCAAAAGGTAGTTGATTCGACGCAAAAAGTCAAAAAATCTCGCCATTTCATGCCTATCATGGCAGGAGTGGCCGTTCTGCTTATTGTTGCGTTTCTTCAATGGAACTCGATAATCATCGGTAATATTGCCGCATATGCAAGTCCTGGCAGCATTCAGCCGCAAAATATCATACCAAGTCCTACGACCGATATTGAGGTAAGCGCGGACCCTCGTATGATTATTCCAAAAATAAACGTCGACGCTCCGGTTGTCTATGGGGTTGGTCCTGACTATAATTCACAGATGTCGGCCATGGAGAAGGGGATTGCCCACTTTTCGATTCCAGGGGCGAGTGCCGTACCGGGGCAGGTCGGTAATGCGGTTTTTGCCGCCCACTCAAGCAATGATATTTTTGCTCCTGGCGATTATGGCGTAGTCTTTGCTCAAAACGAGAAGCTGGTCGCAGGCGACATTATCTACATGAATTATGAATCAAAGCGCTACACCTACTCCGTTACGAGCACGGAAGTCGTTCTTCCAACTGAAGTTTCCAAGGTGCAAATCCAAACCGATAAGCCTATGCTCACGCTCATTAGCTGCGTTCCTATTGGTACCGCTCAAAAACGCCTCCTCGTGTTTGCCGAACAGGTCAGCCCAGATCCCGCCAAGGCCGAAGCCGCCGCTTCAACAGACACCAGCCCGACCAGTACAACCATCCCTGGCCGCCCAGCCCCATCACTCCTCGAACGACTCTTTGGCGCCAGTTAAACTACTGCTTATGGTTTGATTTTACAGACTTTCATGGTATACTTTGTTTATCCAAGTAGCCGCTTGGGTGACATTGCCGTCACCTGAGGAGGGTGAACGGCGAACATTTAGGAGAGAACGGTGTCATTTAGTTACGCGCAACCGGCGGAGATCAACGATATCTTTCTTCAAGCTCAGCAAGAGCTTGAAGATCAGCACCGAGCCAAAATGCTCGATATCCGCAGGCAATTTGAAGCTGACCTAAAAGAAATGGCAAAGCACGTCAAACTCGATTGCGCGAAAATCAGCACCGTCGCTAATGAGATTAGCGATGCGGTTAGGAGCTCGACTCCTGTTAAGAGGCTTCTGCTATACGTCCTCCGTGACATCCGAGACGAACTGTTCGATGCATACTACGACCTCCAACGCGGGAAGTCTCCCAAGATGGGACAAAGTCTGCACTACAAGCAACGCTACACTCCAGAGGAATACGAAGAGCTAAAGAAGGACGCTGAATTCATTTCCTGGAAAAAGACTAGAGCACATGGGGTTTTGCAGGAATACATGAACGAGACCCTAAGAAACGCGCTTCTCAGGGAGTACGACGAACACACCGAGCCAACTATCAACGTAAAGGTGTACGCCGAGCTCAATCCCTACTATTATAGCGAGGACCCTGTGCTGAGCAGCCCTGATATTTTGGTTTTCATGGAAACCACCGCAACATTCACATAAGCCCCGCACCGGTTTTGAGCCCCGCTCCCGGTCATGCGGGGCTCAAAACATTTTTGGGGATGAAATTAGAAATTATTTATACTAAATTGTCATTGCCAGCTGTACGAGCTCGACCGCCCCGGTCTCATTTTTCACGAATCCATAGATATACTTGCCATCTTGCGTCAACAGAACATCATAGGAAGCATTAGCCGGCA
>JARKOR010000234.1 GCA_029975625.1 Nanosynbacter sp.
CTTCAGGGCTTCACTGCGAAATTCAGGCGAATGCTGTTTACGGGGTTTTTTACTGGTTGATACTGTTTTTGTCATGTGAGTCACCTCTGACTGAGAGTTTACTCACTTAGCCGCGTGTCCACTATTGCTGGGTAAGATCAATACGCTGGCGGTAATCAATGGAAAGGACTGATGACTCGCCGTGAGATTGAGCGTGAAGTCTGTTTGTGGGGGAAACAATGAGCAGAGTAACCGCGATTATCTCCGCTCTGGTTATCTGCATCATCGTCTGCCTGTCATTGGCTGTTAATCATTACCGTGATAACGCAATCGCCTACAAGGAGCAGCGCGATAACAAGGCCAGTGAACTGGAGAAGGCGAACGCCACCATCGCTGACATGCGGAAGCGTCAACGTGATGTAGCAGAACTCGACGCAAGATACACAAAGGAGCTTGCTGATGCTAACGCGACTATCGAAAGTCTCCGTGCTGATGTTTCTGCTGGGCGTAAGCGCCTGCAAGTCGCCGCCACCTGTGCAAAGTCAACGACCGGAGCCAGCGGCATGGGCGATGGAGAAAGCCCAGGACTTACAGCAGATGCTGAACTCAATTATTACCGTCTCCGAAGTGGAATCGACAAGATAACCGCGCAGGTTAACTACCTGCAGGAATACATCAGGACGCAATGCCTGAAATAATTTTTTTGCAAATCACAAAGTCCATTTAATGAGCCTCGCGATGCGGGGCTTTTTGCAATAAATGCGTACCGCAACGCATGTTTTTTACACCGAACCTGCCCCTTTGGAATGGGCCTTTGAGGATACCAGTTAGTGCTGGCGAGCCTCGGTGGGCTGGTTTCCTGTGCGGCAAAGGTTCATTTCAAAGAGTAGGTACACGCTATGAAATCATTAACCCTCTTCAATCAACCAATTCGTATCGGTGAAGATGGCATGATCTGCCTCACTGATATGTGGAAAGCCAGTGGTAAAAGTGAATCTGAATCGCCTTACCACTACCTGCGAAACAAGCAGACCAAAGAGTTCTTAGCCGAGCTGGAGAAAAACCACGAATCTGTGGTTTTTACTGAGCGCGGTGTACACGGTGGAACATATGGCGGGAAGTTTGTTGCTTACGATTATGCGGCTTGGTTAAACCCCGGGTTCAAGTACGCGGCCTATAAAGTCCTCGATGACTACTTCACCGGAGAACTTCAGCATCGCAACAGCTTAAGTGCGCAGCTCAACATGAAATGTCATGAGTTTGACCAGAAAAGACATGGCGAGCTTCTGCGGACAAGGGCTGGCAGCATGGCGCTATACGAAGCCAATGTTGGTCGCTGAGATTAACTCCCTGGCTAACCAGCTGCAGATTACGATCCCCGGGCTTCCGGGATGAGTGATCATGTTATTGAATGCGCCTCCAGAGCGGGGCGCGACTTCTCAGAGTTCATGAAAGGCGAGAAGGGCATGATGGAAGCATTGGCCTCGGTGGATGAGTTTGGCGAGCAGCTGCGCCTCAACGGCTGTGTCAATCATCACTTTGTTAGCTACATGATGCGGAACTCGATCATGCAGGCATTCATGGACATGGCAAAAGCCGAGAGGAAAGAAGAGCGCCGGCGTAAGCGAGCGGAAGCAAAAGCAAAAGCAAAAGTGAAGTAGCCATTACAAAGCCCATTTACGGGTGGGCTTGATAATGAAACCGGAATTTATTCTGGGCCACCAGTTAACGGCAGTACCACGAAACAACCCAAGCCAGTAAGTGGGGAAATAACACCGGCAGCCACTGAAAGATGAACCTCCTGCCTTATGGCAAAAAAGATTCTTTGTGGTGGCGGACTGATGGAAAGACATCCTAATTTCAGCCAAACATTGAAGAAGTTGTTATGTCAGCAGAAGGTTTCAATAACCCATCAAAATTCCGGGATGAGTGGGATAGCAGCGTAAAGAGTAAGTGATGCCATCACAAAAGCCATTCCCTACAGAGTGGCTTTGATAATGGCTTATACCCTACACGGGATAACTTAACTGATATCCCTTTTAAAGGATAAAGGTATTCAAGCCTGACACATCATGCGCTGTATCGTCGCCGTATTCCCGTATTAACAGAGACCGTAGCCCGACGGGGAACTCCTTCTGCGCGAGTGTGCGGGAATAATCAAAAACGATGCACACCGGGGTTACCGGGTACACATATTTCATCATGCCAGCGAGTCCGGTTCTGGCACGGAAGAAACCGGACGTTATGATTTAGTGCGGAAATATTTGTGTAGTGTTCTGAATGTTCTCAGTAAAGAGTAATGAATTATCAAAGGTATAGTAATACCTTTTGTTTTCGTGGATATTTGTAATCCATCTGAAAACCCCTGCTGTAGCAAGATTTTTTCTGTATTCGTAAAATGATAATTCTCCTGATTTGAATCCTTTTAAGGTGGCTTCTATAAGGCATTTATTTTTTGAAAATCTTACATTTACAACCTTACCCTGTCCTTTTATTAAAACCGTATTATCGTTTTCAAGAACAAGATGAATATTCTCTGTGGCTAAATAGTAAATGTAATGTGAGACATTGTGACGTTTTAGTTCAGAATAAAACCAGTGATAGTTTAAATTATTTCGCACTTTATCGAATATTTGTTTAAAAATGGCAACCTGAGCCATTGTAGTACCTTCCATGTGATATGAGGGGCGTAGTCTGCACGATTATCTAAATTGCTTCAATCTGGTCTAACCTGTTTTCTGAGCAATTCAGTAATGTCACTCTTTTCTTTGTTTGCTTCAGGCGAAACTCTTTTTTCTGAGCACAGTCTCCGGCGGCAGGCTTCAATGACCCAGGCTGAGAAATTCCCAGACCCTTTTTGCTCAAGAGCGATGTTAATTTGTTCAATCATTTGGTTAGGAAAGCGGATGTTGCGGGTTGTTGTTCTGCGGGTTCTGTTCTTCGTTGACATGAGGTTGCCCCGTATTCAGTGTCGCTGATTTGTATTGTCTGAAGTTGTTTTTACGTTAAGTTGATGCAGATCAATTAATACGATACCTGCGTCATAATTGATTATTTGACGTGGTTTGATGGCGTAGATGCACGTTGTGACATATAGATGATAATTATTATCATTTTGCGGGTCCTTTCCGGCGATCCGACAGGTTACGGGGCGGCGACCTCTCGGGTTTTCGCTATTTATGAAAATTTTCCGGTTTAAGGCATTTCCGTTCTTCTTCGTCGTAACTTAATGTTTTTATTTAAAACACCCCCTGAAAAGAAAGGAAACGACAGGTGCTGAAAACGGGCTTTTTGGCCTCTGTCGTTTCCTTTCTCTGTTTTTGTCCGTGGAATGAACAATGGAAGTCAACAAAAAGCAGCTGGCTGACATTTTCGGCGCGAGTATCCGTACCATTCAGAACTGGCAGGAGCAGGGAATGCCCGTTCTGCGGGGTGGTGGGAAGGGTAATGAGGTGCT
Source organism: Nanosynbacter sp. (assembly GCA_029975625.1). GTDB lineage: Bacteria > Patescibacteriota > Saccharimonadia > Saccharimonadales > Saccharimonadaceae > Nanosynbacter. The sequence goes on from JARKOR010000234.1 coordinate 3,437, forward strand.
TTATGATTCTGCCGCCGTCATAAAATGGTATGCCGAAAGCCCGCCAGTGGTCGTGCCGTATTGTCTCAGGAGCAGGACGGCATTAAATCGCACACCGACAGCGCCAGCGCATCCAGTACGGATTTGGGTACGAAAACCACATCGTCGTTTGATTACGGCACTAAATCCACGAATAACATCGGGGCGCATACGCACAGTCTGAGCGGCTCTACAAGCTCGGCCGGAGCACACTCGCACGTTGATGGTCGCAGGTTTAATACAAGCACTTTTAAAGACACCTATCAGTATGGTTCTACAGCTGTCGGAAGTAACTCATACCAGGTACAAGGGGTGGTTGGTCTGGGCATTGGCACGATGGCGAATACGAACTCTGCTGGCGCGCATACCCACTCACTGTCCGGCACTGCTGCAAGCGCAGGTGCACACGCACATACTGTCGGTATTGGTGCACACACGCACTCCGTTGCGATTGGTTCACATGGACACACCATCACCGTTAACGCTGCTGGTAACGCGGAAAACACCGTCAAAAACATCGCATTTAACTATATTGTGAGGCTTGCATAATGGCATTCAGAATGAGTGAACAACCAC
>JARKOR010000245.1 GCA_029975625.1 Nanosynbacter sp.
CGAGATTGCAGCAACAAAGAGCGTTGGCAAAGAAATGGAATGTCGAAATTGAAAATTATCCACACCCACATTATTTTCCGTATGGGTATTTTGAAGAAATATTAGAACCTGGTACAGGTATTAACGAGGTTCACCAAATAGCGGAAGGGGTGAAGGTAAGGTATTTCTGCAAAATATCCTATTCAGGCAGGTGTTTGCGATTGTGAAGGTAACAGTGATGGTAACGGATGGTGAGCGAGTCCGCTTTGTGCCGCAGCCGGGCGACGTGCGGGGCTGGGATCGGTATGCGTATGTGGAGAATAATCCGCTGCGGTATGCGGATCCGAGTGGGCATTGCCCGGTGTGTATGCTTTTTGTTCTGGCGATATTAACAACTGGGTGTGCTGCGCGGCAGGATACACAATCACTTCCCATTTTGGATACTGCTGTAAACATCACAGATAGCAACGGGAATCATGTGTCAAATGGAACAATTATCAATAAGGATACCGTATTGACTCATAATCATCAAATGTCCCCTTTGAATTCTTATAACGCAAAAGATGCTGCAGGCAATATAATTCCTTGGGCAGGGGCAATGTCTGATCCTGTTGGGCAAGATGTTGTAATTAATGGAATAAACTTGGGCGCCCAAACCAGGTTGGTAACTTTTTTACAGCCACCAATGGGAGCAGAAGCACTTATTGCTTCCCCAAAAACAATTATGGGGCTTCGAGTAGGTGATTTGGTGGACATAGTCTATTGGGATGATGCAAATAATAATTTTGCGCTAGGGCAATTTAGCGTAAGTAACGTAGATAATTTGCGGAACGGCGGAATTTCGGTTGATGATCCTCATAACCTACTCAATCCTGGAGATTCGGGGAGTGGTGTTTTCCTCAATGGGAAGTTGATTGGAAACCTTTGGGCTATTGATCTGACCGGCAGGACAGGGCATATTGCCCTCATTCCGTCAAGGATGAGCAAGAATAGCCGTGCGATAACTTGGGTGAAATGACAGGTGAAATGATGAAAAAGCTAAAAAATCTGAAGATGATTTTGATAACAGTAATGCTGCTTCTCTGTGTGGCAGGTTGTACTGATACGGAAAACAAAGACCCACGGGTTGCTACTTTTGCTCCTACCCCTGATTTCCTAATGATGGTGACTCCAACTTCGATTACCCAAGAAGATTACAACAAATCATTAAGGTCGACTTTTACAATGGCACGGGGAATCGTGGTACAGGTAAAAGGAGATAAAATTGGCTTGGCACTCGAAAACAGGAATGTTGAAATTGTTAGGCAAAGGGCGTCGCTGTTGATTGATGGTCAGCAAATTTCTCAAGATACTTTAGAAATTGCGGATGGGATAGAAGGAGTTGGAGGGCCGTATTATTTGAGTTGGACGCCCGAGCTAACCCCGGGCATACATGACGCCAAATTTCAGTTTTTGACGGATGCGGGTGAAATACTGGAATACGGGTGGCAAATAACGATAGAGCAATAGGAGAAGGGCTGATATTTTCCGTACTTGAAAAAAGGCAGCTAAATGAGAACCTATGAGATAGATGTGGTGTTCAGCAGCGCATTTCTGATTACAAAGACCAACCCGACGGCGGGTCGCTTTGTGCCGCCCGGCGACGTGCCGGGCTGGGATCGGTATGCGTATGTGGAGAATAATCCGCTGCGGTATGCGGATCCGAGTGGGCATGATATTTGCGATGAACAAGGGAACTGTTACGAACGCGGGAATGTGAAATATCGCAAGATCAATGGACAGGAAGGCAGAATCGATGGTTTGTTGTTTACGTTTAATTACCATAAATCAGATGTTTCTGACTTCATCGGTTCCATGACAATGTGGGCTGTGGGGAGTATGCCCATTTCGCATTCGGGCCCTATGATTCGAGGGCGTACTGATGTGAAAGGTGTACCAATTATAGGCAGTTTTCAAGCTGAACCAAACAGGGTGCTAGTCCCAAACTATCATTCGCTTTCGTCTTCAGGCCCATCCACAATTTTTGATGCAATTGGTTTAGCGGAAGTCTTGGGGCCTTTTATGACAATACCGGTGGAGGATGACACGATATTTAGTTTTACCCCGCATTATATTTCTGATACGTTTGATTTGTTGAGCCCAGTTCGTATGCGGATAAAGGAAATGTACGTAGAAACACACTCTTCAAGCTTAAGAGTGACATCCATTAAGGTTTCAACTGGTTTTACAGAACAACTCGTGCCAGTCCAAAACACCCGTTTGACAGCCGATCGGCGTGAATATTTTGATACGTCTTTCCTGCCAGATTACAACAAAAATACAAGTCTTGCAATTCATCTTACAGCTGTTTGCGTTCTCTGCGTTCAAACAGGACAGGGACCTGCCGATAGATATATAACTTTTACTTTAAATTACCCGAGAGAAGAACCATGAACACATTAATCAGAACGTTTTTGGTGTTTGTTGTATTGAGTGCTGGATTGCTGTCGGGGTGTGCTGATTCCATAAATGTACAAGCGCTGCCGCCGGGGATTTCAGACGAAGTTTTGAAAGATTTGAACAAGTCGTTGCATTTGCAACAGATTCTTGTAAATGAGTTGCCCGCTATGGCTGATGAACCAATCAAGATTGCAGTTCAAAATCTATCCAATACAAAAATTGTTCTGGAACGTCCTGAGGAAGCAGTCAAGGTATTTCAAAAGGACGAGCAAACGAACGAATGGTTGATGATAGATGCAGAAGTACAGTATGATTGGAGTTGGACAGAAGAAGGGTGTGATAGGGATGGGGCACTTTTTGAGCTGAGTAAGGGGCATTGTAGTGCAGTTTTCTCAATTGTGGCCAAGCCTGTTGGGGATCAGGAGACGTATGAACTGGCAATTTGGGTGTTGGGTCAAAAGGAGGGAGATAACACATCCAGTTTGACGGCCAGTACGATGCAGGTTTTCCTGCATCAAATAGCACCAATCCCAGAAATGGGTTGTGAGCCCCATCCAGTACAAACCGAAGGTCTGCCATCCGTCTTGATGCGAGTGTGGCCATCCCCCGGAGAGAAAGTACCTTTGGGATGTTACCAGCGAAGTTTGCGGGGGGATGGGTTACCTGGAATAGGGGTCAAATTTAAAGCGCTCGAAGTATATAAACCAGAGACGTTTTTACCTGAAAGTTCAACCTTGGATGCTCAGTCTCAGCTAGAATTGTATGTTGATGGCAAAATAAGTCGTGTGAACAAACAATGGAGTTATTCCCAAGCCGAGGCACCTTCGAATCTGAGCCGGGAGGAATTCTGGGCTACATGTTCTTATTTGCAGTATTTGCCTGTGGGAAATCATGAAGTTCATGTCAGATTCAAGGCTTATACCGGCGAAGTAACTGAATATACCTGGCAGTTTGAGATTGTTAAGTAGCATGGTGTGAGGGATTCTGGTAAACTGATCATTGCAAAGGTCCGAGGTGGAAGAGGTTTTTGACACGATGATTGAGAGCTTTCGCATTGTTGATAAGTGATAAAGGTTGGGCTGTCAATGAGACGACTTGGTTGGATTGCGTTTGACGATGTGGAAGTCTCGGATCAAGAATGGAGCTGTCT
>JARKOR010000257.1 GCA_029975625.1 Nanosynbacter sp.
GACTCTCCGCCGGATGCGTTTGCAAATTGTAGTAATATATATTTCACGAATTCCGCCCGAAACTACATTACTCTGCCGACAATCGCCACGATGAAACCGATGATAGCCAACGCATCGATAAACGAAATACCAAGAATCATCATCGTACGAAGGTCGTTAATTTTTTCCGGGTTGCGTCCAGCTGCGTTCATGGCAGCCGCGCCAACTAATCCTGCACCGATTGCGGCAAATGCGGCCGGCAGTGCGTATGCGAGTGAAAATGCTAGTGATTCCATTATTATTTCTCCTTTGTTTAATTACCTTAACTTATTTCATTCCCCACACGTTGTTTCATAGCAGGTGAATGATCGGATGAATGTTCGTCGCCGTGGTGAGACAGGCCAAGTGAGATAAACACCACGGTCAACATAAAGAAAATATACGCCTGAATGCCGCCAATAAACAGCTCGAACAAGTAGAACGGCTGCAGAGCGATAGGGGATAGATATTGAGTCAAGTAGGCAATCATAATAAGGAGCACCTCGCCCGCAAGCACATTACCAAACAAGCGGAAACTCAAACCGAGCAAACGGGAAAACTCCGCCACAAGCTCCAAAATACCCACGAACGCCATAATCGGGTCTTTAAAAGGATTGTAAAAGTAGCGTCCCATGTTCCCCTTAAAGCCCATATATTTAAACGCGTAAATTTGAGCTGTCACAATGGTAATAATTGCGAGCGCGAACGTTGTATTCAGGTCGGCGACGAAGGCCCTAAACATTGGAACGCCATGTATCGTAATGGGACCGACAATCGGTAAAATCCCCAACCAATACTGCGCAATCACAAAAAAGAATATCGTGATTGCCACCGGCGCAACACGCCGAGCCCATGTTTCATCAGGGATGACCTGCCTGACCGTGCCATAAAGCCCCTCGAACGTCCAAAGGACAAGCCGAGTCATAAAATTAGGCTGCTTCCGGCCAAGCACTACGGCACGCGTGCGAAACAACACCCAAACCAAAATCGTGAGTCCAACAAGCCCAAGCAGCTGAGAGTTCGTAATTGGTACACCACCAATCGAAAAGAGTTCCTCGGCCTTGACTGAAATATGCGGAGCAGTGCTTGCGAAAGTTCCAATCATCAGTTTCGACCCTCCCTTGTCTTTAGTCCATCAATTTGCTTCTTTACAAGCAGAAACGCGCCCAAAAAACCAATAATGATTCCCCCGAACATAAGCCACGGTTTTGTATCAAAACTACCGTCGAGCCACACGCCAAGTAGCGTAAAACCGATCGTCGGAACAAACATTCGCCATGTCGT
>JARKOR010000040.1 GCA_029975625.1 Nanosynbacter sp.
AACGCCAGAAATGGTGGAAAAAATAGCCTAAATAGGCTGATTCGATGTGTTTGCGGGAAAAAAATCGGCCCAGATCCGCGAAATTTTAATCAGCGAGTCAGCTTGGGAAGAAATGACCTGCTTATTCGCACCTTCCCTAGAGTGGAAGCAGGTTTGCTGGAAATATAGAGACTCCGATAGAAATTCCATATAAGGAAGATAAAAACCGGACTTCCCTGTAAGCACACAATATTCATTCGATACAATTGAGCCAGAAAGTTCTTTAGGTACAAGACCGCAAGCACCGTGCACAATTTGTCGTTTTGATATGAGAAAGTCGCCTTCTTTAATATAGAATTGACTTTTTACGGAGATATCTTTTCCTTTAAGATGCTCACGTCTTATTACGCCACCTCTGGAGCGCTTTACTGTAACTAAGTCATACTCTTGATTATCTTGTATATATGCCTTTCTTGCCTCTATATTTAAGCACTTTTCTAATGATAACTTTTGCCATCCTGTAGGTAGCATTCCAAGGATCGGTTTTCCAGCTTTAACGCTCACTGGGTAAAGCGAATCACGAGCCATAACCCAACTCCTTCAAATATCCAGCCATCTCCGTTTCCAGCTTCGCCAATTCCGCCTTCAGTTGCTCGCGTTCTGCTCGCACCGCCAGCAGGTCAATCTCATCCTCTTCTTCAAAGGTATCGACATAGCGCGGGATATTGAGGTTATAGTCGTTGTCCTGAATCTCTTTCAGGCTGGCGAGATAGGCGTATTTCTCGACGTTATCGCCATCACGGTAGGTCTTGACGATTTTCTTAATGTTTTCTTCGCTAAGCTGGTTCTGGTTTTTACCTGCCTTGAATTCACGGCTGGCATCGATAAACAGCACCTTGTCATCAACTTTCTGCTTTTTGAAAATCAGAATCGCAGCCGGAATCCCCGTACCGTAGAACAGTTTTTCCGGCAGACCAATTACCGCATCCAGCAAATTTTCGTCGATCAGTTTCTGGCGAATTTTACCTTCGCTGGAGCCACGGAAAAGCACACCGTGTGGCACAACTACGCCCATACGGCCAGTTCCCGGTTTCAGGGTTTCGATCATATGCGAGATAAAAGCGTAATCTCCTTTAGTCTTCGGCGGTACACCGCGACGAAAACGGCCAAACTTATCGTTCTCGGCCTCGTCATGGCCCCACTTATCGAGGCTGAACGGTGGGTTAGCGGTCACGATATCAAACAGCATCAGGTCGCCATTTTTATCGAGCAGCTTCGGGTTACGAATGGTATCGCCCCACTCGATTTTATGGTTGTCTTCCCCGTGCAGGAACATATTCATTTTCGCCAGCGACCACGTAGAACCGATCGCTTCCTGACCGAACAATGCATAGTTACGACTATCATGCCCGGAGACAATTTTACGCCCACACTTCATCAATAATGAACCGGAACCACAGGCTGGATCGCAGATGGTATCACCCGGTTGCGGATCGAGCAGTTCTGCAATCAGGTCCGAAACTTCCGGCGGGGTATAGAATTCCCCGGCTTTCTGCCCACCGCTGGCAGCAAAGTTTTTGATCAGATATTCGTAGGCATTACCGATAACGTCCAGCGTACCGACACGGCTCGGCTTCAGGTTAAGATCTTGACCGGCAAAGTCTTCCAGCAGCTGACGCAGGATGGTGTTCTTCTGTTTTTCTTCACCTAGGCGATCGGTGTTAAACGAAATATCCTGGAACACGCTTTTCCCGGCGTCTTTCAGTTTGGTGCCATTAGCTTCTTCAATCGCATGCAGAGCCTGATCGATACGCTCACCGTTACCCGGCTCATGGCGGCGTTCGTACAGCGCATAAAAGCTGGCACTTTTTGGCAGTACAAAACGCTCGTTGGCCATCATGGCTTCAATGAGTTCTGGTGCATCACCATACTGTTTTTTATATTCATCGTAATGATCCTGCCAGACATCCGAAATGTACTTAAGGAACAGCATGGTAAGGATAAAGTCTTTATAGGTATCAGCACTGATGGTGCCACGGAACGTATCACACGCGGCCCACAGGGCTTTGTTGATCGTGTCCTGACTGATTTTGTCGTTCATGAATCATCCTGGTCTGAAGAAAAGCCTGCGATGAAGGGCATTGCATCTTAAAAATTGCGGTAAATGATACCGTAAGATGCCTCCCCTGACACGCCAATATCGCAGCATTCAGGTTTGCATCATCCCCGTAATATCGACATGAGACAGACTGACACAACCTGGCTCGTCACTCGCTAAAAACCAATTATCTTAGTAAGACAGCATCCATATTAGCCATGGTGTAAAACTGCCGTTGGGGTAATGATGATCCATATATCACCCGTTCTGGTGTGTGAAGCTGACATGATCGGTAATGACTCCAATTTACTGATAGTGTTTTATGTTCAGATAGTGCCCGATGACTTTGTCATGCAGCTCCACCGATTTGGAGAACGACAGGGACTTCCGTCCCAGCCTTGCCAGATGTTGTCTCAGATTCAGGTTATGTCGCTCAATGCGCTGAGTGTAACGCTTGCTGATAACGTGCAGCTTTCCCTTCAGGCGGGATTCATACAGCGGTCAGCCATCCGTCATCCATACCACGACCTCAAAGGCCGACAGCAGGCTCAGAAGACGCTCCAGTGTGGCCAGAGTGCGTTCACCGAACACGTGCGCCACAACCGTCCTCCGTATCCTGTCATACGCGTAAAACAGCCAGCGC
>JARKOR010000043.1 GCA_029975625.1 Nanosynbacter sp.
TATGCCAAGTTTTTCATTTGATATCGTTTCAGAAATAGATAAGGCCGAAATGAACAATGTGTTCACGCAGGCTGAAAAGGAAATTGCCACGCGGTACGATTTTCGCGGGACATCGGCGGCTATAGAGTGGTTGGATGACAAAAAAGGCTTCAAATTGACCGGAGATAGCGAGTGGCAAGTGGAAGCGGTACTCGATATTGTTCGAAAGAAGCTGGCTGCTCGTGAACAGTCAAGCAAGGTGCTCGACCTCTCCAAAGAAAAGGTCGTTGCAAATCTCAAAACAACCTGGGAAATTCCATTCAAGGCGGGTCTGGCTCAAGATATAGCAAAGAAGATTGCTGCGGATATCCGTACAGAGGTACCAAAAGCAAAACCGCAAATCCAAGGAGAAACGGTGCGAGTTACTTCCGCGAGTAAAGATGAACTTCAGAAGGTTATTTTGCTAGTCAAAGCAAAGGAATACGAGATTCCTCTGCAGTTTGTAAATTATAGATAAAGCAAGTGCTTGTGGTGATTGGCCCAACGCTGTATTATTGCAGTTATGACAAACGAAATCAACAACCAACCTGGAATGTTCGAATCCAGGAATGTTATTGACTCTGTCGCCGACCCCGCCTTTTATGATGGAGTTAAGGCGGCAGGTGAAGAATGGCGCGCCAGATACAATAGCGGGTTGTCCGAAGTTGAGCTACGCGACCTTATAGGGGAGCTTAATACGAAACATTTCGGGCCATACTTTAACGAGCCCGTGCGGGTAACTGGACTGGTCGAGGAGATCGATCATCACCGGAATAATCGCTGCTCGAAGACCATTGCCGGTATATCCTTAACGGCAGAAAACCTAAATTGTCATGCGGGTGGGTTTGTCGCACATCTAGACGAATATGGTGACTATTCGTTAAGATTCTTGCTCGCTCTCCAAACGACTGACGAGGACGGCAAGAGGGGTAAAACGGCGCTTTCTGCACCACTGGATACTCTCGTCACATCAGATATGGTGTTCTCAGAAGAGCGGGTAGAAGCCGTGCTAGAAACGTACATACCAGAGCTTATAACTGAAATTGACGACAGAGTTTTAAACAAGAGCAGTACCTTCTGCGAGGCACTGTCAAATCTTAAGAACCTTGATCTGAGCGAGCTTGAAGATGTGCGTAATGGCGACGAAGAGAACTATACTTTAGTGAAGAATTGCTTCATAAATTACCTGAACAGAATTATGGATATCGATAATGGCATGCCATACATCGTTTCGTACCATGGTAGTATAGTATTCCCCCATCGAGAGAGCATTGTAGTGGAAGAGGATACAACTCTCTTTATTGACATACATAGGGTACTTCCTGCTGAGGTGGACGGACAAAGCAATGAGAGCTCTGGCATCAAATTGGTTGTCGAATGCGAAATTAGGCGACCCGATCCTAATAACGACGAAAAGGCCTCGCTGTATGTTGACCACATAGACAGTCCAGCTTCAACTAGAGAAGCGCTGTATTCGTCGGAATAAGTCACAAGGTGTTTAAAAACCACAGCATATCTGATATAATAGACACCAAGAGTAGTTTTTTGGTGCCCAAAAATACCAAGAGATACGATAGTTATTAATCTAACACATAAGGAACAACTATGGCAGAGCAAAACGTTGCCTTGAGCAACTTTCGAAACGTCGGTATTATCGCCCATATTGACGCTGGCAAGACAACAACGACCGAAGGTATTTTATACCGCACGGGGATAAACCACAAAATCGGCGAGGTTAAGGGTGACGATCCAGCTGGCGCAACGACCGACTGGATGGCACAGGAGAAGGAGCGCGGCATTACAATTACGTCCGCGGCTGTGACGTGCTTTTGGAAAGGTCACAAGATTAACATCATCGATACCCCGGGTCATATTGACTTTACGGCCGAAGTTGAGCGCTCGCTACGCGTGCTCGACGGCGCGGTGACTGTGTTTGATGGCAAAATGGGTGTTGAGGCTCAGTCCGAGACCGTTTGGCGCCAGGCGAACAAGTATGGTGTGCCACGCATCTGCTTCATTAATAAGATTAATCAGACGGGTGGCGACTTCTGGAAGTCCCTTGAATCAATCCATAATCGCCTCAGCAAGCAGGCCTTCCCGGTTCATATCCCAATTGGTTTCGAGAAGACGATTAACGGCGTGGTTGACTTGATCACTATGAAGGCATATACCTACAATGATTACGCTGATCATGCGCTTATTGAAGGTGAAATTCCAGCTGATATGCTGGAGAAGTGCCAAAATGCTCGCAACTTGTTGGTCGAAAATGCCGTTGAGGCCGATGATGATTTGATGATGAAGTTCCTCGACGAAGGCGAAGAGGCTATTACTGAGGAGGAATTGAAAGCCGCTCTGCGCAAGCGGGTGCTTGAAGGCGATTTCTATCTGGTGACGGGTGGCGATGGCCGCGGAGTTATTGTCGAGAAACTGCTTGACCTCGTCGTTGATTTCTTGCCGAGTCCGCTCGATATCGATGAAATTTGGGGAGAAAATCCAAAGACAGGCGAACGAGTTGGCCGCAAGCCGGACGAGAAAGAGCCGATGTCGGCGCTGGCGTTCAAGATTGCTACCGATCCATTCGTAGGAAAATTGATTTTTGTTCGCGTGTACTCCGGCGTGCTTCACTCGGGTAGCTACGTGCTCAACACTACTACCGGCGAGAAAGAGCGTATCGGACGCGTTGTTCGTATGCATGCGGATAAGCGCGAAGACATTGACAAAATTGGCGCGGGTGACATTGCCGCTGTTGTTGGTCTGAAATCCACAACAACGGGTAATACGTTGTCAGACCCTGCCCATCCAATTGCCCTGGAAAGCATTACGTTCCCGGATCCTCCAGTCTCAATCGCGGTTGAGCCAAAATCAAAGGCCGACCAAGAGAAAATGGCGCTCGCTTTGCAGCGACTTGCCGAGGAAGACCCAACATTCCGGATTCATACGGATGAAGAAACCGGTCAGACAATTATGTCAGGAATGGGTGAGCTACATCTCGATATCCTGATTGATCGCATGAAGCGAGAGTTTAAGGTCGAGGCTAATATTGGCGAGCCGCAGGTTGCCTTTCGCGAAACAATTAAGAAGACAGTCGAAGTTCAGGGTAAGCACGCTAAGCAGTCAGGCGGTCGCGGCCAGTATGGTGATGTTTGGGTTCGATTTGAACCAAATGAGCCAGGTAAGGGCTTCGAATTCTTCGATGAGATTAAAGGCGGTGTGGTTCCTCAGGAATATCGTCAGCCTGTCATGAAAGGTATTCGCGACACGCTTGAGGGCGGTGTCATTGCTGGATATCCGGTAGTTGATGTTAAGGCCACTTTGTATGACGGCTCATATCACGATGTCGACTCGTCTGAACTTGCCTTTAACCTAGCTGGTGCTATTGCTACTCGCGAGGGCGTCAAGCAGGCAAATCCAGTCTTGCTCGAGCCAGTTATGCATGTTGAGGTGACGACTCCTGAAGAGTTCATGGGCGATATCATCGGCGACCTAAATGGTCGACGCGGACGCATTGATGCAATGGAAGACCTAATGGGCGGCGCTAAGCTTATAAAGGGCTTTGTTCCTCTAGCAAACATGTTCGGATACACCTCTGACCTACGCTCAATGAGCCAGGGTCGCGCAGCTTCAACGATGGAATTAGCGCAGTACGAGGAAGTACCACCAAACGTTGCGCAGGAAATCATCGAAAAGCGCAATAAATAAC
>JARKOR010000055.1 GCA_029975625.1 Nanosynbacter sp.
AAAAAATAGCGTTATTCAAACGACAGTAAAGCCGTCTCTACCAATAACCACGGCGAGATATTGGTGGTTTTCATGTGGATGTCCGCCTGACCGAGCGCATGGTTCATATCGTGAAGCTGCTTCTTCGTGATAGTCTTGGCAAGCGGTAAAAGCTGACGCAGCGCATAGGGGTGCGCTCCAAAATCACTAGCAACCGATGCGCTATCCCTGCCAGATAATACCAACGCGTTCAGATGGAGTAATTGCGACGCCAACAACCCTAGCGTTTGATACGCCCCGTCATCGCCGCTCGTTGCCTCAAGGTACGAAACGATTCGATGCACATCCTCGCGCTTCCCGGTCACTGCTGCCGCGAACAATTCAAAGGCACTTTCAGTCTTAGGCAGTGGTACTAATGCGTCTAGGAATGCCGCGCTTCTGTCGTCGCTGAGCGCCAATTGTCCGAGTACCATGTCGAGTCGGCCCATATCCATACCCAATCGCTCAATGAGCGTTTGCGCCACTGATTTCTCAAGGACAAAATCGTATACTTTTCTTGCTCGATCCGTGCACCACTGGATAGCCTTCTGCGCGTCGCGCTCGCCAAACGGCACGAATTCTTCAGTTTTTGCCTGTTTTTGAAGGAATTTATACGTTTTCGTACGCTTATCCGGCTTGGTTTCATAGAAAATAATCGTGCTATCTTCAGCCATTCGTAACCCAGATAGCGCCGTCCACACTTCGCTATTGAGACTTGCGTCGCGAATAACAATCGTTCGGTCATCGCCAAACAGTGTTCGTGCAAGGAAAATATCTTGCAGCCGCCCTACACTCAGTTCTTCCCCGTCATACTTCTCTACTTGAGCTCCTTCAAGCAGTTCCGCCAATCTCTGACGTTTCAAAAATTCATTTTCTCCAAAAAGAAACCGTATCATCTCCTCTATTGTACCACTTGACAGACAGGACAGATATGCGTACCGCGACCAGCCACCTTCAATTTAACGATCTCTTGGTCGGGATGAACGGGGCATGGCTGACCCTCGCGCCGAAATACGCGGGCAAAGCTAAGGTAATTTCCCCGCCTTCCCTCGGCATCAATATAATTCTTATCCGTGGAACCACCTTTTTCGATGCCGAGTAGCAGTACAGCGCGGATTTCCTTAAAAAGTGTGTTCAGTTGTTCGTCGCTCAAGTGGCCCACTCGTGTTTCAGGGTGAATTTTGGCCGCCCACAACGCTTCATCGGCGTAAATATTTCCCACGCCCGCAATCACCGATTGGTCAAGAATAGCCGGTTTGATCATCATGTTATTGTGCCGGCGAACCCGTCCAATAAATTGTTCGGACGTTGTTGTTTCCTCGAGCGGCTCGGGCCCTACTTTTTGAAAGAACGATAGGTATCCTACTTCTTGGGTGGGCAGTAATTTTATCCAACCAAATTTACGCTGGTCATTAAAAAATAAATGTGAACCATCAATAAAATCTACTTGCACGCGCGTTGAACGATCGGGGAGCCGGCCAATAAGCGAATCGGTCGGGTGGCCCGCGCCAAAATTAGTTTCCCCGCGAAATACCAGCTGCCCCGTCATTTTCAGGTGTACAACGAGAGTATAGTTTGTATCAAGATCAATCAGTAGGACCTTTGCTCGACGGCGAACACGTAGCACGTCCGCTCCAATCAAAAATTGCTTCGTTTGCTCCTCGCCATTTGGAAAGCTTTTAGGCGAATCATACACGGCGACCGCCTCAATCTTTCGTTGCGGAAGCAATCGCGCCAGGCCCGCCCGAATTGTCTCTACTTCTGGAAGCTCAGGCATATAATTCCTTATAGGCTAAAGAAGGTGCTTTGCTGCCCCAGGCCAACAGTCTGCGCCATCTTGTTACCGTCGGGAATTTGCTGAAGGAACATATCAAGAATTTCCGACACGTTCGCCAACGCCGAACCCTTTGAGCCATCGCAATCCGACGTCCATAGTTTCTTTAATGTCTCACCGTTTACTAGCGTCTCAAATTCATAAATCCGCCCGCTGGCACACACGCCGCGAAGGTCATTTTGCTCCTCGGTCAACGCCCGGCCGTCCATCATTTTTCGTTTATCGAGCGCATAAATCAGTTCCTCGTACGCAGTAAAGTTATTGTCGAACTTTTTCGATTCAAGCGCATTCGACAGATACCCTTCGTATGTCGTCATGATGCGAGAGCTTGGTGAAATCGTGATTTGGTATGAACGAAATTTTTCGTCCGCCACAATTGGTCCGCGCACCGTCAGGCGCACCGAACGACTTACGTCGCTTGACAAAAGAGCTGCCCTTCCCGCGTCTACCGATGACTGGGTATCAGCCGTATCGCTGTTCCCACCCCCCATGAGCGCTCGGCCAATGGCAATCACCACACCTACGGCAACTATTGTAATAACTATAACCAGCAAAATCGGCACAAACCGCGACATCGAATTCTTTGAGTATTTCATGAGGTTAGTATACCATATTTTTCTAATTCGCGCCGTAACTCCGCTTTATTTTGAAACCAAATCGCGCTCATTCCCGCCTGTTCGGCGCCAGCACAGTTCGTTTCGCTATCATCGATCATCAAACAATCGGATATAAACTCCTCCAGCCGTTGCGCCGCTACCGAGTATGCCCGTTCATCCGGCTTACTTACGCCAATATCGCCCGAAAGTACCACTTCATCGAATAGCCGAACATAGCCTCCAAGCATCCCCGCTTCTGATCCGCCGCTCATATTCGACAGCACCGCAAGTTTATATTTCCCAACCAAATTTTGCCTAATGAACCCCATCAGCTCTTCGTCGCACTCCCCATAACGGTGAGCCAAAACCCCAAAATAATCAAAAATAATTGCACGCATTATTCTAGCCGTTTTTCTGCACGCTTGATACCCTTGGATTCACCTTACCAGCGAAATCTACCTTCATGCCGAAGCCTCTTTTTCAGCTCTATAGCCGGTGCTCCCGTAGCCACCTTCACCCCGTTCGGTCTCATCTAGCTTATCCACTTCTATCCACTCAGCTCTTTCATGCCGGGCAATTACCATCTGCGCGATGCGCATGCCATGCTCAATCGTAAACGCCTCCTGTCCGAGGTTTATCACCAGCACGCTGAACTCTCCGCGATAATCCGCGTCAATCGTCCCCACGCCATTCACCATAGTGATGCCGTGTTTGATGCTGAGCCCGCTACGCGCCCGAATTTGTGCCTCATAGCCCCGCGGAATCGCGACCGCAAGTCCCGTCGGAATGAGCCGCCGCTCCATCGGCTGAAGCGTCACCGGCTCATCCAAACACGCATGCACATCCGCCCCAGCCGCACCTGCCGTTTGGTATTG
>JARKOR010000059.1 GCA_029975625.1 Nanosynbacter sp.
ACATGCCAATTCACGGCGAATTTCACATGCTTGTACACAACGCCAGGTTGGCGGAGAAAGAATGCGGCATAGCGCGCAATCGTATCTTTGTGTGCGACGCGGGCGATATTATTGAGATCGACCAAGAACGCCAGGCCAAGAAAGCCGGACGCGTGCATGTTGGCGGTGTTATGTACGATGACTCGGGCGCGATTGTGTCGGAGGTCGTGCTCAAGGACCGTATTCACATGGCAACCGAAGGTATGTTTGTGGTTGTGCTGACGCTGCAAAAGGGGACAGGACGGCTATTGACCAGTCCGGATATCATTTCGCGAGGGTTTATTTACCTCCGTGATTCCGAAGAGCTCATGAGTCTCATTCGCCAATATCTAAAGCAAAAAATGGCGCGCGGCCTGAACGGAAAGTACGATGTTGAGGCTTTGAAGAAAGAAATTAAGGACGAAGTCACGCATATTCTGTATGACCAGACACATCGAACGCCAATTGTTATTCCAGTGATTAATGAAATTAGTCTCAGGAGCGCGGGCTCACCAACAGGGAAGAAGCCTCAAGTAAATCATTCGACGCAGGCGCAGGGCGCGCCCATGAGGCCAACCATGCCAATGACGCCTCGTCGAAAATTCCCAGAACGCCAAATTCCCGATACCGAAGCAAACGACACAAAAGCTCGCGAAAATCGCGATACGCGAGCGTACTAAGAGTACGCACATCGTTGCCATTGACAAAACGCCTACGCTTTGCTATAATAAAAGGTGTATAATATAAATTGATATGGCAAAGAAAAAGAAGAAATCATCTAGGAAAAAGCAGCAAGCGCCAACGGCGCCGCAGCATAGTTTGCCGCCAGGTTTTTGGGCGCAAGTGGGGGCGGTCATGCTGGTGTTGTTTTCGGTACTCTTGATTGTCAGCTGGTTCGGCGCGGGCGGTCCCGTGTTAGAATGGATACATACTGTAACGCTTCAGATCATGGGCTACGCAAGCTACGTGTTGCCATTCCTCCTCGTCTACGTGGCGGTTGAAATCTTTCGTTCAGATGAAAACAAACTGCCTCTCGTCATGAAATTTGCCGTTGTTCTTGAGATAATGTGGCTATCGGGCTTATTTGGGCTACTCAAATCTGACGCTCGTCCGTACGCCGGTGGGTTTGTCGGAGATCTCATCAATAAGGGTGTGCTCAATATGGTCGATGGCGCGGTGGCTGTCGTCATATATGTCGTTCTGATAGCCATCACAATATTATTTATTACCCGAACATCGCCATTCGTGGTTATCCAGCGGCTTGGTAATATGATGAAACGCGATTCTTCAGAGGAAGAGTCAAATCGCGCGCTCATGAAAAAGGCAGCCGCAGCCGATACCTCAAAGAAAGCTAGTGACGTCAAGTTAAATGCGGGCGTGTCGATTATGGATACAAGCGAGAAAAAGCCAGCCGCACGAGCCGGTTTGAAGACCGCGAAGCCGGAAAAGGCCGAGGAACAAGCGCTCGTGATGGTGCACGACCCGAATTGGCGGGCGCCAAGCCTTGATCTTTTGGAGAAGAAGGAGAGCGCGGCCGATGTCGGCGATATTCAGCAAAACGCGCAGATTATCCATGACACATTGTCTGAGTTTAATATTGAGGTTGAAATGGAAGACGCGAATATCGGGCCGAAAGTGACTCAATATACCCTTAAACCGCCAAGCGGGGTGAAGTTGACGCGTATTACGGCGCTCGAGACAAATATTGCCCTGAATTTGGCAGCGCAGAGTTTGCGTATCGAAGCGCCAATTCCAGGCAAGCGGGCAGTGGGTATTGAAGTGCCAAACCGTAAGGCGGCGGATGTGCGCCTGTTTGGTATTTTGAACTCGAAACAATGGAAGAGCACGCACGAGCCGCTCGCGTTCGCTATTGGCAAGGATATTTCCGGTAATGCCGTGGTGAGCGAATTGAACAAAATGCCGCACTTGTTGATTGCCGGACAGACGGGTTCGGGTAAATCGGTAATGATTAACACCCTTTTAACGAGCCTGTTGTACCGCAACAGCCCGAGCGAGATGAAGCTTATTTTGGTCGACCCAAAGCAAGTGGAAATGGCGCCATACGAAGATATTCCACACCTTCTCACGCCGATTATCAATGAGCCGGAAAAGACGATTTCGGCGCTTAAATGGGCTGTGAACGAGATGGAGCGGCGCTACAAGTTGCTCGCGGGCGAAAAAATCCGTAACATCAAAGATTATAACAAAAAGATGCAGCAAGCGGGGCATAAAATTGCGGTGGCCGACGAAGAGGGGAATGTCCAGCAGCATGAAGAGGGCGCGATGCCGTATATTGTGATTGTGATTGACGAGATGGCCGATCTGATGATGGTTGCGAAGCGGGATGTTGAGGCGCTGATTGTTCGTTTGGCGCAAAAAGCGCGCGCGGTCGGTATTCATTTGGTACTCGCGACGCAGCGTCCGAGCGTGGATGTTATTACGGGGCTCATTAAAGCCAATGTGCCGTCGCGTATTGCGTTTACGGTGGCGAGCCAGATTGATAGTATGACGATTTTAGACCAGGCTGGGGCGGAAAAATTGCTCGGGCAGGGTGATATGTTGTTCAAGACGGTGAGCATGCCAAAACCGAAGCGTATTCAGGGCGCATGGGTCACTGATGACGAAGTGATGAAGATTGCCGATCATCTGCGCATGCAGTCGGCTCCGCAATATAACGACGAAATTATTTCGCAGCCGGTCCAGCTTAATGGCAAGGGTGGAGTCGTGATGGACTTTGATAGTTCAGGGGGTAATGGCGACGACGATATGTTCCGGGACGCTGTGCGGGTTGTCATTGAGGGGCGCAAGGCGTCAACCTCGCTTTTGCAGCGGCGGTTGCGTATTGGTTATGCGCGAGCGGCACGTATTATCGAGGAAATGGAAGATCAAGGCATCGTTGGGCCAGCGGATGGTTCGCGCCCCCGCGAAGTGCTGATTACAAGCATGGCAGATTTGGATGGTGGTGATTCGTCCGATGAGTATGGTATTGGCGACTAATTTCTCTTGACACCAACCTCAGGGGGGTACACTTAAAAGCATGAACAGAAAAGCTCATGGTTTCACTATCGTAGAATTACTTATCGTCATTGTCGTTATCGCAATCCTGGCTGCAATAAGTATTGCAGCTTACGCGAACATACAACAGCGTGCCAAGAACACCGCTATCATAAACGCTGCGAGTCAATCACTCAAGATGATACAGGCGTATATAGCGGCAAATGGGACGTATCCGCTGACTATTCCCACCTCATCAATATCCTCGTGTGTCACTAAGGATATCGCATGCAAGCAGGAGAACACTACCGCATCTGTAGTGAATAGCTCCTTCAAGGCTAATATGAATACCGTCGGTACGCTTCCTTCATCTATACCCCCAGTAGATGATGCCAAGGCGGGGATAATATATTGGTATACGGCGACGAGGACGATGAACGGCGAGTCCCAGCCTGCGATATTGGTCTATTTCTTGATTGGGACAAACCAGCAATGCGGAGTGCCTGGTGTTGCTCTGCAGAGTCCTGATGCGGAAACCCTTATAAGCTCTTCAACTGGCTACACGAGAAATTCCGGCACTAACGCTACTATGTGCAGAGTGAGTATTCCTGGTCCGGCGCACTCGTAGGTACGGTTTAGAGGGTCTGATTCTTAGTGAAATGAAGCGTATTGAGGAAAACTAGACATTTTTCCCTATCTACGGTATAATTATAGACGATATAAACCTAAGCTTGTGTGAAATAGCATAAGCATCCGTCATGGATTCCAAAGGAGGAAACGTGAAAGAATACGAACTAACCGTTTTAGTTCATCCGGATCTGGAAGCAGATCTCGATAAGGCGCTTGGGAAAGTCCGCGCGCTCATCACCGACAATGGTGGTGAAATAACAAAAGAGGATAATTGGGGCAAAAAACGCTTGGCATATAGCATTAAGCGCGAGGATTTTGCCGTATATGTGTACTTTGAGGTAAAATTACCTGCCGCAGCACCACTAAAGATTTCGAATGTGCTCAATATTACAGATGAAATCTTGCGTTACTTGCTTGTTAAAGTTGACGACAAAGCACGACAGGCGCTAGAGGCGCAGCGTAATCGCGAAGCACACACTGAGAGTGATACACATTCGGACGACGAATAAATAATCGCCCTTGGGGCGAGGAGGGGAGTAGGGAGTATGGCAAAAGGGTTTAATAAAGTAATCTTAATGGGAAATTTGACGCGTGACGTCGAACAGCGCACAACGCCAAGCGGTCAAAGTGTTGCGAGTTTTAGTCTTGCGGTGACTCGTAGTTGGCGTGGTCAGGATGGCCAGCAACAAGATCAAACGAGTTTTATTAATTGTGTTGCGTGGGGCAAGGTTGGCGAGATTATCGCACAGTACACCTCTAAGGGCTCTCCGCTTCTCGTGAGCGGTCGTCTTGATCAGCGCAGTTACGAAGACAAGGAAGGCAATAAGCGCCAAGCAGTTGAGGTTGTCGTAGAGGACTTCAATTTCGTTGGTGGCCGAGGGGATGGCAGTGCGCCAGCTGCTTCCGGATCTTCACAGGGAAGCGGTAAGTCACAAGACGCCACGGTCAACGAGGTTGATGACAAGCCAATCGATCTAAGCGAAATCCCATTTTAATAATCTAGGAGAATAATAGGAATGAAGAAATCAAAGAAAGACACGACGCTCGTGTTTGACTATAAAGACGTGAAAACATTGCAGCGATTCATCAATAGCTATGGGCAGATTGAGCCAATCGGTAAAACCGGTTTGAGCGACAAACAACAACGAAGTCTTGCTGTTGCAATCAAGCGTGCACGCCATCTCGGGCTATTGCCGTTCGTATCGCAGGGTTAAATAAATAAAAAGACTCCGTTTCGGATGTTACCCCTCCTTGGGGGTGGCACGAGCGGAGTTTTCGGTAAAGGAGAAATCATGTATCAACCAACAGATTTGAAAAAAGGCGTCGTCTGTCAGATAGATGGCAAGCCATATCGCGTCATTGAGTATGGCCAAAAAGTAATGGGCCGGGGCGGATCAATTGTTAATGTCAAGCTGAAAAACCTACTCGATGGTAGCGTGATTCCGAAGACATTCAAGGGACAAGACAAGATAGAGCCAGCAGAGGTGAACAATAAAGTTGTTCAGTATCTCTACCGGGACGGCGACATGTTTTGCTTTATGGACCCTGAAAGTTTTGAGCAGTTTGAGCTTGGGGCTGATACCGTCGATACGGCGGCGGGCTATTTAAAAGAGGGGAATGAACTGAACCTTCAGCTATTTGATGGACGGGTTATAAATGTTGAACTACCGAAGAATCTTTATTTAGAGGTGACGTACGCCGAGGATGTCGTAAAGGGAGATACAACATCAAACGTACTTAAGGACGCAACGCTTGAAACGGGTATCACGGTCAAAGTGCCAGCGTTCATCAAAGTAGGAGATATCATCTCGGTCGATACTGCGACAGGTGAGTATCGCGAGCGTAAGAAATAGAAAATAGGTGAAATGATGCAAAGTAAGCAACGTCTGGATGTCGAGCTAGTACAAAGAGGACTCGTGCAGAGTCGGTCTCAGGCGGAGAACTATGTCAAACTGGGTGTCGTTTATGTGAACAAAAAAGTTATTCAAAAAGCGGGCACTCCAGTAACTGAAACGGATGTGATTGACGTGCAAACGGCAGGACAATATGTGTCCCGTGCGGGTTTGAAGCTTGCTAGTGTCGCCGAAAAACTGCATGTTAATTTTCAGAACAAGACGGTACTCGACGTTGGTTCTAGCACGGGCGGGTTTACGGACTACGCACTGCAGCATGGTGCGAAAAAGGTGTTTGCGGTGGATGTGGGTACGGACCAGCTGCATCCAAGCCTTCGGAACGATAAACGAATCGAGCTTCATGAAAAAACGGATATTCGAGACTTCTTTCCTTCTGATTCGGTAGATATTGTCGTTATTGACGTAAGTTTTATTAGTTTACGGGAGATATTGCCACATATTGCGAAGATTGCTCCACGAGGAGCCGAAATTGTGGCAATGCTTAAGCCGCAGTTTGAAGCAGGGCGTGGCCAGACAAATAAAGGAGTGATAAAGAACAATACCGTTCGGCGGAAAATTATCGCTGATTTTGAGTCATGGGCTGAACAATATTTTATTATACAGAGTAAACGAGACAGTGAAATTGCGGGGCAAAAAGGGAACGTTGAGAGATTTTACTTACTGAAAGTAAAGTAGAGCGTGTCTTACACATTGAAGCGGAACTCGACAACATCGCCAGGCTGCATGATGTACGTTTTTCCTTCGGTGCGAATTTTTCCAGCAGCGCGGGCGGCTGCTTCGGAACCAGCGGTAACTAAGTCATTATAATCGACAATTTGCGCGGCAATGAATCCGCGTTCGAAGTCTGTATG
>JARKOR010000004.1 GCA_029975625.1 Nanosynbacter sp.
GGCTACCCGCTCGCGATATTCGTCAGCCATCATGTATGTTTTCGTGTCACGTACCCGATCGACGAACAAAATTCCATTCAGATGGTCGGTTTCGTGTTGAAATACATGCGCAACAAAGCCGCTCAGCACTTCTTTATGATGCTGCCCTGTTCCGTCAGTCCATTCGGCGGCAATTTTCTTAAACCGCAACGCCTTCGCGTAAAGAATGTCGTCACCCGAGCCTACGCTCTGGCAGCCCTCCCACATCCCTTGTCGCCGACCAATTCCTTCGTATGTCGGATTGATAATCACTTGGTCGAATTTCTCCAGGTTCGGTCGGTTTGGTGTCGGTTTAATGCCGATAACGCTGAGCGCGTATCGCTCACCCACCTGGGGCGCCGCTAACCCCATGCCATATTGTTTCTCTTGATTTGTATAGCGAATGTTCGCAATAAGATTCTGCACCGTATCAGACACTATCTCCTCAGGCGCCACTTTCGGCATAACCTCGCGTAAAATCGGGTTGCCAGCGCGCGTCAGGGATAATATTTTACTCATCTCACAGTCTCTGAATTCTCTGCATTCTCTAGCCAAGATTTATGCAACATTGGTAACACCGCTGTAATGTCATCGGCAACCATTTCTCTAGTGGTAAAAATTTTAGGCTCTTCCTGCTCAATGCTCATATGACTGACCTTTTTATAAGTTGTATGAAACTAGTCTTTCTTCTCACCCTCAGCTGGCTTTCCCTCGTCGGCGCCTTGCTCGGCTTCGACGTCATCGGCATCGGCTGTTTCAGCGTCTCCGCCCGCTGCATCGTTAGCTGCCTGAAGCGCGCTTGGTTCATAGACGCTCGCGACGACGAGATCCATGACACTCTGCCGTTCTTCGTCCTCGTTGTCATCCGCGCGACCATCGTCATTATCGACAATTTCGACGCCTTCAGGAATGTTGATATCCCCAACGACGATACGATCGCCTGCTTCGGCCAAATCAACAATTGATACCTCCAAAGCCTCTGGCAATTCCATCGGCAAAGCCTTTACTTCAATCTTTTCAATTGCCTGCAAAATGACAAGACCGTTCCGTTCAGCTACCGACTCCCCTTCGCCAATCAAGCGAATAGGAACTTCAGCCTCAACCGGTTCATCGGCCCGCACTGCATGAAAAGAGATGTGGCGAATCGTATTTTTGACTGGATCGCGATCGACGTTCTTAATCATGGCAATTCGACGCTTCTTGCCCACCAATTGCACTGGCGTGTGCTGCCCAGCTTTCTTTACGACCTTAAGGACATCGCTCTCAATGGCCTGCACGCTAATCGCGTCAATCCCTGCGCCGTAAACAACGCCGGGAACGAGCCCTTCCTTGCGAATTTGCCCCAGTTTTTTACCGTGCACCTCTCGTGCTTCGATTTTTAGTGTAATCTTATCTCCCATACTTCTCCTTTCGTTGGATACCTGTTCGGAGGTAAAATTGATATTACCTTCTTATTATATCATATTGTGCACATGCTCGGGCAGTATGCTACAATGAGAATATACTTATGGAAGCATTCATACATTTCATTACTGGTTTCGGTGTGCTCGCGATTTTGTTCGTCATCTACGCAGAATCCGGCCTACTCATTGGTTTCGTATTCCCAGGGGATAGCCTTTTGTTCACCGCCGGCTACATGGTGCAGCAAAACATCCTTCACCTTGGCGCATTTCCATTCAATATTCATATCTTTGTCGCTATGCTCTTCATTGCTGCCGTCCTCGGCGATAGTACCGGCTACGCGTTCGGCCACAAGGTGGGGAGAAAACTATTCGACAAGCCAAATTCCCGCTTTTTCAAGAAAAAATATCTCCTTCAAGCCGAGAAGTTTTATGCAAAACACGGCGCTCTCACCATTATCCTCGCACGATTCGTGCCGGTCGTACGCACCTTTGCTCCCATCGTTGCGGGAACGAGCAAGATGCATTATCACACCTTCCTCGCCTACAACCTCATCGGTGGCGCGTTATGGGTATCCGCCTTTACCTACTTAGGCTATTTCGCCGGCGCAGCGCTGACGAAAGCCGGCGTGAACATCGAAGTCGCGGCACTTATCATCATCTTTTTGTCCGTCTCGCCAATGTTTATTCATGCGCTCAAGCAAAAAGAAACCCGCGAACTTATTAAGAACCAATTCGCTACCGTATTCAAAAAAGACAAGAAAAACAAGTAGCCCAAACCCTGCTCTTTATCGAGCAGGCTTTTCTATGAACGTTAGAGCTCGGCCAGTGTGTCCAGCACGCCCTGTTCTACCGATACGGTGCACGTAATCATCATATTGTTTCGGCGCGTCGAAATTAATGACGTGAGAAACGTTCGGAATGTCGAGTCCTCGAGCCGCAACATCGGTCGCAACCAAAATTCGCACATCGCCGTTTTTAAACGTTCGGAGTGCTTTCTCGCGCTGAGACTGCGATTTATTACCATGAATCGCCACAGCCGTTAAATCATTAGACGTCAATTTGTCCGCCAGACGTTGAACGCCAAATTTCGTCTCGCCAAAGATAATCACCTTGTCATATGGCTCATTGATCAGCAACTCTTCAAGTAGGTCGATCTTATGCGCCTTGTCTCGCGCTTCAATAATATCTTGTTCAATATGATCATTCGTCGCATTTTTCACGACCGTTACCGTCTCCGGCTCGAACATGAACTCCTCAACGATTTTTTGTACACTCGGCGTCATTGTCGCACTAAAACAGAGTGTCTGCCGTTGTTTTGGCATTTCCGCTTCAATCGATTTTATATCGCCTACAAAGCCCATGTCGCACATGCGATCCGCTTCGTCAAGGACAAATGTCGTCACTTGGCTCAGGCGAAGCACTCGGCGCTGAATAAGGTCTTTGACACGTCCAGGCGTACCAATAACCACGTGAGGTCCTCGCTGAATCTGACGAATCTGCTGGTTGATATTGGCACCACCGACCACAAGAGTCGAGTAAATCCTCTGACCAGCGGCAAAACGCCGAAGGTCGGCATCGATCTGCTGCGCCAGCTCTCGTGTTGGCGCAAGTATCAGCGTGCTCACTACTTGGCGGTTCGCATTCGTTTTTTCAAGAACAGGCAGCACGAACGCTGCCGTTTTGCCCGTCCCAGTATTCGCAAGTCCAATAACATCCTTGCCCTCAAGAGCAAGCTGAATACACTGGTCTTGAATTGGGGTTGGCGTTGTAAAACCAAGATGAGCAAGTGTTGCGGTCGTCTTTGCATTCAGGCCAAAATCGCTAAATGCGTGGGAAGCAACATATTCTTCCTGCTCCGCTGGTTTAATTGCTTTATTGATAAATTTGCTCGGGTTTATCGTAGACTTTACATTAGCCCGAGAATTACGCTTATGATACGGGCGTTTTGCGCCCGCGTTATGACGACGCGATGCGCCGTTTTGCTGATATGACATTGTGTTCCTTTCCATTTAGGAGTTCTTATATGATGAACGGCCTAGGAAATTTCGTTTTGATAGTCAAAAACAGTGAGACATAGGATTTCATCCAGGGGTTATTTCACCCACATACCTCTATTGTAGCACAGATCTACCAAAAATGCAAGAGGTCTACACTAACTGGCGAAATAATCCGACATAGGACACTACCTCTTCGAAAGGATTCTTTGTTCGATGATTCTCTTGACAGTCTCAAATTTAAAACCCTCAGCCTCGATACTGCGGGCCGCACTTCGTGCAAGAATGGCTCTTTTCTGTGCCTTGGTCATATCTTCATTATAGCACAAGC
>JARKOR010000066.1 GCA_029975625.1 Nanosynbacter sp.
TGGAACAGCTTTAACAATACTTGGTTAGTCAGAAACGGGTTAGCCTCGCAAGGCAAATTTGGCGAGTTCGGCGACGGCACGTACTCATACTCAGTAGCAACTCGCACGGAAAGCGGCATTGTTTCGGAGTTTTCAGAACCAGTAACGCTTACGTACGATTCGACAAACCCAGTCATTGAGAGCGTTTCTATCAATAACGGCGACACTGTCAATAACGAAACGAAATTGAGTATTCGCGTGACCGACAATATAGCGCTCAATCGACTCGTTGTTAATTTCAAACAGAATGGCACGGTCATATCCGGAGGCAATAATATTGTACCAGTGTCAGGAACCTCCGACACGGTAGAAGTAGCGCTACCTAAGAACCTATCCCAATACACCGACTATAGTGTCTCGATAGGCGCTTCCGACCAGGCAGGTAATACCGCTCAAACCGTCAATCGTACGTTCCGCATCGACAACACGCTTCCCAGCGCATGGATCAACGAACCGGGCAATGAGCAGTTTGTCACCAGTTCAGCAACTATCAAGGGTGGTGCGTCTGATGATGTTGAGATTAAATCGATTGTTATGACTGTTGACGGCAGTTCCGTCGAAGTGGCAGGCGCTATTAATAGCACCGACAAGCGTAAAGCTAGCATTGAAACTCCTATCAGCGCCTTCGGTTCGCTTGAAGATGGATATCACACAGCAGTCCTTACGGTCACGGATGTTGCGGGTAATGTTGTTACGGTTGATCGTAAGATTAGACTAGATACCACATTTCCTGGTCTTACCTTAAAGGTTAACGGCGATGATGCCACTCGTGATGGCACGAGAGTAAACCAATCCCCGGGCTAAAGCCCGGGGCTTTTGGCCTTCTGCATGCTTGGCTTACTGATTCTGTATATACTGACTGATACGTGATTCCGTCACTTGACCCACAGACTCTGCGAAATAGCCATCGGCCCAGAGACTGTCGCCCCAAAGAAATTCCTCCAGTTCAGGAAACTCCTGGCGTATGACCTTGCTTGTACCACCTTTCATGAGTTGCATGGCATGGGCGACCGCCTCTTTTGGTGGCAACTGTACGAGCAGGTGAACGTGGTCAACTTGCACATTGAGTTCCTCGACATGCCACCCGTTCATCTCTGCGCATTGGCGAAGGAGCTCGTACAGCCGCCCCGCAAGTGGGCCTCTCAGCACTCGTTTGCGATACTTTGGTATCCACACCAAGTGATACATGAGGCGGTGGGTCGTGTGAGAACCAGAACTATACTTATTCACTCACCAAGCATGCCACAGGTACCTACGCGAGCGCAAGCGCTCGCTCGGTACTAGTTGTGTCATTCATCCCCGGGCTTGAAAGCCCGGGGTTTTCTGACGGGGGAATAAA
>JARKOR010000009.1 GCA_029975625.1 Nanosynbacter sp.
CTATAGTCAGTATCATACACTACATATGTAGGCGTTGTACAAACAAACACGGCAGCAAGGGAGGTTCTTCTCTCCAGGTGGAGGTCTGGAGATGGCTTTCTTGCTCCAAAAATAGGTGAAATAAGGGGGAGAAATGCAACACATTTATGTCGTCAAGCGCGACGGAACGAAAGAGCCATTTGATGCGAATAAGATCAATTTGGCGCTGGTCAAGGCAAGCGAGGGGCTGCCAGACCAGATATCGAAGGTGGTGGAAGTGGCGACCCAGCTACAACTCACCCTATTCGACGGCATTACGTCGGAGCAACTCGATGAGGCGGTAATTCACACGGCTTTGCAAAACGTCAAGGATGACCCGGATTATGATAAGATTGCGGCGAGGTTACTTTTGAAGAATATTTATAAAAATACCCTTGGCGACTACGAAACGGTTGAGCAACTCAAGAAACTGCACGAAGTTCATTTTCCGAAGTATATTCAGGCAGCAACGAAAGATGGTTTGCTCGATACGCGAATGTCGGACGGCCGGTTTGATCTCAAGCAGCTTGCTAAGGCGTTAGATCCAGGGCGAGATGACCTTAGTAAATATCTCGGCGTAGTGACAAATCGTAATCGCTATGCTCTGCGCAAACAGAGCGGCGAGCCGCTAGAGACACCGCAGTTTACTCATATGCGCATCGCCATGGGACTTAGCTATAACGAAAAAAATCCAACGAAAGCGGCATTGGAATTTTACCGCCACATGAGTAATCTGGACTATGTGCCAGGCGGTTCGACGCGCGTCAACGCCGGCGGGTCATTCCCGCAACTTTCGAATTGTTTTCTCCTTGAAGTGCAAGATGATATGGAATCAATCGCCAAGAGCGTGCGAGATACCATGTGGATTGCAAAAGGCACTGGCGGTATTGGCATTGGTTTTACAAAACTTCGAGCTGCTGGTAGCCCGGTTAAAACGACTAACACCGAGTCGACGGGCCCGATTCCGTTCATGAAAATGATTGATACGGCACTGTTTGCGGTTAGTCGCAAGGGTAAAAAGGCCGGCGCTGCGGCGATCTACCTGGAAAATTGGCATCTGAACTTTCCACAATTTATGGATCTCCGACAAAACTCGGGCGATCCGTACTTGCGCACGCGTTTTGCCAACACGGCTGTGTTTATTTCGGACGAGTTCATGAAACGGGTCGAAAAAGATCAAGATTGGTATCTGTTTGATCCGGCTGAGACGCCAGATTTGCCGGAGCTGTACGGCGAGGAATTCTCGGCGCGCTACAAAGAGTATATCAAGCTGGCAAAGGCGGGCAAGTTGCGTGATTTTGAAAAAACGTCGGCCAGGGAGCAATTCAGGCAAATCCTGATTAACTTACAGGCGACAAGCCACCCGTGGCTCACCTGGAAAGACACCATTAACGTTCGGGCGCTGAATAACAACACGGGAACGATTCATCTGAGTAATTTATGTACGGAAATTACCCTGCCGCAAGACGAAAAGAACATCGCGACCTGTAACCTCATTAGCATCAATTTGTCTGCCCATCTGAAAGAAGATAAGACATGGGATTGGGATAGGCTGCGTGAGAGCTCGCGCGCGGCGGTGCGGCAATTGGATGACCTCGTCGATATCACCCAGACGCCAATTCCCGAGGCGATGCACTCCAACCAGCAGACTCGCGCGATTGGACTGGGTATCATGGGCTTTACCGATGTTTTGGAGAAATTAGGCGTTTGCTATGAGTCGAAAGAGGCCTATGATTTGATTGACCAATTGACGGAGTTTATCAGCTTTCACGCTATCGATCAGTCGGCGGACCTGGCAGCTCATCTTGGGAGCTATCCGGCGTTCAAGGGGAGCGGCTGGTCGAAGGGCGAGCTGCCAATCGATACAATTGCGACGCTCGGCGAATCGCGCGGCGTCAAGGTGAAGATTGACACGAGTGCTAAGCTTGACTGGGCGCCGTTACGAAAAAAGGTCAAAAAAGGTATGCGTAACGCGACTTTGATGGCAATTGCGCCGACGGCGAATATCGGGCACATTGCGGGTACGACACCGGGGATTGATCCGCAGTTCGCGCAAATTTTCTCGCGCAGCACGCTTAACGGCAAATTCCTCGAAGTCAATACAAACTTGGTACGCGACCTCAAACAGCTTGGTGTTTGGGACGATGTGAAGGATGACGTGCTGGCTGCTCAGGGTGATATCCAAAATATCGGTGTTATTCCTCAGAGTCTTAAAGATGTATACAAAACCAGTTTTCAACTCAGCCCATATGCGTTTATCGAGGTGGCGGCGCGAGCACAAAAATGGGTTGACCAAGCA
>JARKOR010000070.1 GCA_029975625.1 Nanosynbacter sp.
CTCTTTTTTCATCTCATAACCCCCACTTTGCCCGGCGTTTCTTGGCCGCTGGTTCTTGACGCGGTAATTTGGCGGCATCGGCGGGATTTTCGAGCAAGTGCTCAATCACGCCCTCCAGGTATTGGCTGCCCTTGAAAAGCACCGTTTCATCACCGGTTAATTCGCGTTCAAGGTATTTGGCGGCGTCACGCGGATGTAGAAACGTCACCGTTCTGTCCCAGTCGAGCTCTGGGTAGGTATACTTCTGGGTTCGTCGGCCTACGAGAACATAGCGATCAAACTGCGCCTGGCTCAGCAATTGCCCGAGCTTCCGGTGTTCACTTGCCTCGGCTTCTCCCTGCTCGACGATATCCCCGATGACAATCCATTTCTTTGGCGCCTGCATTTCGCTATAAAGGTGAACTATCGATTCCATGCTAATCAGGTGTGCATTGTAGCTGCTATCGATTAACCGTACGCCCTTTTTGCCCGGGAAATAGTTGCTACGCCCCGGCGGCTGCACATACCCCGAGAGATCTTGTACTACAGGTTCGTTCAGATACTCCGCCAGAGCCTTGAGAAGCGCTAACTGTACATAGAGTTCGCGCGGCATTGGCTCGTGAAAGGTGTATGTTGTACTATTTACAACAAATTCAGTTTTATCCGGCCACACTTGGTATGACTCAAGCGCGTCGGCGTTTACTCCGACTTTATACACCTCAATCGACTCCATTGCTCGAACAATCAGCGGAGAATCGGCATTATAGGCCACTAAACTGCTCGTATAGCGCGGCAAGTAGGAAAATTCGTTGACAATCGCGTCCTCCACTGTCGCGAATTTTCCCGCTCTCACTTGCCCATCAAAATACACCGCGTGCGTGCGCCCAACGCTCACCCAAAGCGTTACCTCAGGCTTGAGCCAACGCGCTAAAAATTCCGTCTCCTTTGGCCGCTCGCCGTCAATCTCCACCACATAAAATTCCTGTTTGTGTCTAAACCAGAGAGATGTAATCGGCGCCGCAACGAACAGATAGAGCCATTTGAGTTTTGAGCCGCGCACGCCGTCCATCCCCAGGATATCAAAGCAGATGCCGTAGGCGCTGTTGGCATTGTGCGAATAATGCGCCCGATCGCCCAGCTGCACTTCAAGCAGATTGAGCAACGTCGTCTTACCCACCGAGCCCGTCACGGCAATTATCCGCGGATGCCATCGCCGCAGACTGATGTTGGCAAAGAAACGAAAATACCGCACCACGGTCAAATAGAGTCTTTTCTTGATTCTCGCAGTAGAAATCATTACTTACTAGTATACATCAAAATGGCAGGCAGTGGC
>JARKOR010000074.1 GCA_029975625.1 Nanosynbacter sp.
TTCCCTATAAAACCCTTTGTATTTTTTCGGCTCGTGCTTCATTTCTTCCATAGTACGCCACGCATTCATTCCGCCGTCAAATTCACGCTTCACATCTCCCGTCACCGCGTCCGTAAACATCAGATGAAATATCTTATCCTCGACAATCTCGCCCGTTGCCTCGTGACGCACCCGCTCGTGATTAATACCACGATGGGTGAATACCGCTGACAAACCTGTCTCTTCCTTGAGCTCGCGCGATGCAGTCTCGAGAATAGATTCGCCCCACCGAACCTTGCCCGTCGGAGCACCCCAGTATCCGAAATAGGGATGCTTGCGCCGCTCTTGTAATAGATACTCCTTCGTTCCATGACGCTCGCGCTCAACAACCAACAGCACCGCCACCTTTGGCTGCCGCTCTATAACCCCCGCATCCGTATCGAGTTTATTCGCATATTCTTTCCCCTTGATACTCAAAAGATACCGCGCACCATTTTTCTCGACATACCCCAACTCAACCAGGCGCTTAATATGAAACTTCACATGGTCGCTCTCAAGCCCGCTCACTTTCTGCAAATCAGTAAAATTAGTCGCCGGCAAAAACAGCAATTCCCGCAATATCTTCGTCTGCGCCTCATGAATCATTACTTCGTGTGACATCTCCGTATTCTCCTCGTTTACTCCCATATCGTACCAAAGCCCAAGAGGAAATACTAGGGAAGTGAACTTCCCGAGGAGAGACAGTCGCTTATGGTTTGATTTTCCATACTTTCATGGTATACTTTTAGTTATCCAAGTAACCTGCCCGAAACCCCCAACCGCAACAAGCCTGGGGTCTTTTTCTTTTTGTAGGGCCTGCGCTTTTGGTACTTGTTTGTGTAGTACTTGTTTGCCTGGTGCTTGTATCTTGTTACGCATACATTGCCTCCTTCTGTTTCTCTAGAAATACTTCTTTGGCAGTCTTGTAGTTAAGGACTTTACGGGGCATGTCGTTAAGTTTGTGCTGGATATTCCAGATGTCTTCTTGACTGTAGCTGGCAATGTCGCAGCCCTTGGGTACATAACGCCTGATTAGGCGGTTAATATTCTCGACACCGCCTTTCTCCCAGCTATGGTAGGGTTGGCAAAAGAAGATTGGGGCTTGGATGAGCTGACTGAGTTCATCGTGCTTTGTAAAGGCGATGTCGTTATCTAGGGTGAGACTCTCAAAATTACCAATGAAGGCTAGTGCTTCAGCAAGACAATCCTCAACTTCAGCAACGGTGCGAGCCTCTACCTTGGCAATGAGCGTATAGCGACTGACGCGCTCATGCAGTACCAGCAGTGAGGTATTGCCATATTGTTTGCCACTGACAATGAAATCTCCCTCCCAATGACCGAATTGTGAGCGGTCATTAGCTGCTTCTGGCCGTTGATCAATGAAGATTCTATCCTCTAGAGCGGTTACTTTGTGCTGCCATTTTTTCTTGGTGGCACGCTTCTTCTTGGCGAGCTGGAGTTCGTATTCTAGTTTCCGCCCATACGGGCTACGAATGTATTTGTAGATAGTTGGAGCTGTCACCTTGGCAAGACCAGCCTCATGAGCCAACCTGCCCGCAATTTGTTCTGGGCTCCATTCATCCACTAGCAACTTTGTATCTATGTATTCTCTCAGCTTCACATCTTCCACTATACGCATAGCTTGGTATTTTGCATACTTACGGCGGACATAGGCCTTGTGATGGGCTTTCTTTGGTTGGTAGCTACCTTTTGTCTTGTTGCGATCTCTTTCGCGATAGATTGTACTACGATTTCTTCCCAGTACGTCAGCAATCTCCTGATCTGAATACCCTCGCTTGATGAGAATGCCTATCTCTAACCGCTCAGCTCTCGTTATATGTCTATACTGCTTCATACATAGCCACAGTACCAGCCGAGCTAGCGCTCGGCTAGCATAAGGGGGATGTTGCGGTTGATATTTAAGTTTAGGTGAGCTTGCTTTTTGCGAAAAAATACATTTTTCTCTTGACACCAACCTCGGGGGGGGTACACTTAAAAGCATGAACAAGATGAACCCCAATATACGCACGAAACTCCACGGTTTCACCATAGTAGAATTACTCATAGTCATTGTCGTTATAGCAATCCTCGCTGCAATAAGTATTGCAGCCTACACAAACATACAACAGAGAGCTAAGAACACCGCTATCATTAATGCTGCGAGTCAGAGCTTGAAGATGATACAGGCGTATATTGCGGCAAATGGGACGTATCCCCTAAAGGGTAATGCTTGCATAACAGTGGAGTCTGGGTGCAGTATGGCTGGGACTGTAGTAAGTATGAATAGTACCTTCAACACCAACATGGCTACCGTAGGGACATTATCTAAGAGCGTGCCTGTTGAGGGCAATCATTTTGGACTGATGTATTTGTATAGTTCATTGACAACGTTTAATAGCGAGTCACAACCAGCTTATCTAAGATACTATCTTTTTGGGACAAGCCAACCATGTAGAGTTCCAGGTGTAATGGCCTGGCTCTCGAGTGACACATACGGTCTAGCATCTTCTAATTGGACGAACAGTAATGTCGATGGCACAGGAAAAACCGAGTGTCGCATTACTATCCCCGGCCCAGCACACTCTTAGGAAACTAACTAGAGCTCTCGTCTGCCCTCTAGCGCATGCGTAAGGGATATTTGGTCGGCATATTCAAGGTCGACGCCTACGGGGATGCCGCGAGCGAGGCGCGAGATAGTTAGTTTTAGACCAGCTTCTCGAATGAATCGCTGGAGGAAAAGTGCGGTCGATTCGCCCTCAACTGAAGCGTTTGTCGCAATGATGATTTCTTCGGCGTCATCTTGTTTGATTCTTTCAATAAGCTCGGGGATATGTAGTTGTTCCGGGCCAATGCCATCAATCGGCGAAATAGCCCCTCCGAGCACTGGATACGTGCCGTTGAATTGTCCGGTTTTTTCAATTGCCACGATTTCGAGCGGCTCCTCAACTACCGCAATGAGTTTTTTATTGATCGATTGATCTGCGTAGAGCTCCGACACCTCTTCGGATTTATCAATCAGCGCGAAAGTGACGGGGCATAGTTTTACTTTGGCGTGAAGCTCGTCGAGCGCCTTTGCGAGACGTTTTGCTCTTTTCGGATCACGCTTCAACACAGCATACGCGTACCGCTCAGCAGTACGCGCACCTACGCCTGGCATGGCGCCAAACTCATCAATAAGCTCCAGGAGCGCTGATGGCAAAATCCGTTTCATCGTGAACTAAAGCGGAAGATTTCCCAGTCCGCCCATGAGCGGTTTCATCGTTTCAGCAGCAACCTCTTGAGCTTTTGCCATGCCATCGCGCACGGCAATTTGAACCCAATGTTCAAGCTGTTCGATATTTTCCAAATCAACCAT
>JARKOR010000128.1 GCA_029975625.1 Nanosynbacter sp.
TGACTGGACTTGGGTGTCTGGCGTGTTCTTAGCGGGCCGCCAGAAGGTGTACCATGCGATGAGTGCTCCAATGACAAGGCACGAACCAATGCAAATAAGGACAATCAAGCTCCGTTTGGAGCGGATTTTCATATGTCAACCTCAATACTGACCGGGCAGTGGTCCGAACCCATTTGATTTGCATGAATCTGTGGATTTTTGACCTTCTTTGCAATCCCTCGGCTTGCCAACCAATAATCAATCCGCCAACCGACATTACGAGCTCTAGCATTGGACCAGTGGGTCCACCATGAATAGGCGTCGGTCTTATTGGGGTAGGCGGCGCGAAACGTATCGATAAACCCGGCGTCGAGAAAGGCCTGAAAGCCGTCTCTCTCCTCTTTGGTAAAACCATGCTTGCCAATATTTTGTTTGGGGTTTGCGAGGTCAATTTCTTGGTGAGCGACATTCAGGTCGCCGCAAAACAATACGGGCTTGGTTTTTTCAAGTTCTTGAACATGCGCCAAAAATGCGGGGTCCCACTGATCATGGCGTAAACCGAGTCGGCTTAAATCTCCCTTGGAATTTGGCGTATAGACGGTAACGACCCAGAAGTGTTTAAATTCCGCAGAGATTACCCTGCCTTCCTTTGTCGGGTCGCCGTAGCCATCGGTTGCTAGGTGATATTTCTCGGCAATCTCGTCAGCAAAACCGTAGAGAACCGATAGCGGCTTGATTTTGCTAAAGATTGCAGTGCCACTATACCCTGCTTTTTCGGCGCTATTCCAAAATTCTTCGTACTCCGGTAGGTCTATTTCGGCCTGGCCTTGTTTCGCCTTTGTCTCTTGCAGGCAAACAATATCCGGTTTATAGGTTGCAATGAAGTTTGAAAACTCCCCTTTCTTAATGACGGCGCGAATTCCGTTAACATTCCAAGAAAATAGCTTCATATACCTAGTATAGCATCCACGTAAGCGGCCCGAGATGAACCTGAATCCGTGCACAGGGTTACTCTCTAGGAGAATTTTCGTTTCATCATTACTGGTAATTCTAGTGTACAAATATCCCCATAGTTATGCTAGTGAAGTATAATTCTGTATTTTTTTACCCCTGTAAAACCGCTTATTCTTGCAAATACTAGAAAATAGTATTGACTTTTTTAACAATGTGTGATACTATGATAGTAGACCTTAGGAAATAAGGTCGCCCAACGAGGAAATAAGGAGTTACAAAAGAGATATTATGAAGAAATTTGC